>JAJTIE010000019.1 GCA_021300195.1 Bacteroidota bacterium
CCGCGGGCGCCTGAAGTCGGGCCTTAAAACCTGCCGAGGGCGAAAGTGGTAACTGGGGCTAAGTCGTAACAAGGTAGCCGTACCGGAAGGTGCGGCTGGATTACCTCCTTTCTAGTGATCTTTGTGATCAATTCAATTTCCGTTTTTACTTGTGTGATTCTAGCTGTACACACAGTACTTCCATCCTCAAAAAACATAAGAAGGCTACACTACGGTGTAGCCTTTCTTTTTTTTATCCCTGCCTATCTTCATATAGGCTCGGCCTGTAGGCAGCTATAAAAGAGCTAGAGAGTGGTATGGCGGTCTGTCATCCTGTCTGCTGGCCTTAGGCGTAATCTGTACACGTAATCTACAATCTGCTCATCCGGCTTCATTTCTGTAGCAGCCGTTCCATGCAGGTATCTGTAGGATAGTAAAAACGAAGAGAAGAGAGGACCACAGCTAGCTGTAGCCCTCTCTGGAGGAAATTGTAGCCCGGTCTGGCTAAAAAGGACGGAAGTACTGATGCACCATTAGCACCTCCTGCACCAGGCCAAAGGCCTGCTGGATGCTGGGGTCCTGCATCATCTGGGCCGATGCCGCCTTGGCATCTTCCACATTGCTCCAATAGGCCCATTCAGCCCAGCGGTTTTCGCCCTTATCATTTTTCAGGATATACCGCCCCTGATACCCTTTTGCGGTGCCTATTACTTGGTTATAGGCCTGCTGGAATGCACTGGGGTCTGCCTCTGGTTTCAGCTGGTACACCACCAGCTCTATCGCAGCTCCTGCTTGGCCCGGCTTTCCATGGCTGGTTTCGTGGGTGTAGTGTTCAAACAGCACGGTCTTCTCTATCTGCTGAACAAAGGGGTGCAGACGCTCGATCTTCATCATGCCCTGTACGGCTGTGTGTGCCTTTTCCAGGCTGTCCCATTCTACCCAGTCTACTAGTAGCAGCGGATTTTCTATCGACTGGTATACACTGCGGTTCCGAAATCCTTCCAGTTGGGCCAGCCCTGCGTTGGTCTCATCTAGCACCAGATTGCGCTTTCCTGCTACAGGCTCCTTGGCCTGCCAGGCGGCCAGTTCTATGGCCATGGTTTGGGTTGAAGTCATCTTCGGTTGAATTTTGGATTAGGGATGCGTTTTACATCCATTGGATGCAGGACCCTGCCTACTGTGACAGTAGAGATCACTTTTTTATCAATCCCCTGTACAGAGCAGTCTACTGCCCTACCTGATTGGTTGGAGGGGGGTAGGGGGATGTCGTTTTACCCCAGTTCGAGCCGACTTTGTGCGGTATAGTGGCCCTGCTCGGCGGCCAAGCGGTACCAGTGCATGGCCTGGTCGTAGCTGGGCTCTACCCCTTCTCCCTGTTCGTATAGTTGGCCCAAGTTATATTGTGCATTTGCATGGCCCTGCTCTGCAGCCTTCTGTAGCCAATGGGCCGCCTGTGGATAGTTCTGTGGTATGTATATCCCGTCGGAGTGCACCAGTCCCAGGTCGCACTGTGCTCCGGGGTGGCCCTGCTCTGCAGCCTTCTGTAGCCAGTACATGCCTTCCTGTGTGTTTATCTCCATGCGCGCGCCCACAAAGCACCGGATGCTCAGGCGGTACTGGGCCTCAGGGTCTCCCTGTTCCGCTTCCTGCCTTTGCCGGGCATCCTCCACTTCAAACATGCGCTCCAGCTCCTGCAAGGCCGCAGTGTGCTGTGCCCTGGCGGCACACGTTAGCCAGATTGCTGCCTTGACAAGATCTTTTGGCGTTCCTTCTCCGTCCTTATACAGCATACCCAACTGGTATTGTGCCTCGGTTTGGTTTTGTTCGGCAGCTTTCTCCCACCATGCTCTGGCCTGTTCGTAGTCTTGCGTTATTCCATGCCCGCCGTAGTACAGCATACCCAGCTGGTACTGCGCGTCGGACTGGTTTTGTTCGGCAGCTTTCTCCCACCATGCTCTGGCCTGTTCGTAGTCTTGCGTTATTCCCTTTCCGCTGTAGTACAGCATACCCAGCTGGTACTGCGCGTCGAACTGGTTTTGTCCGGCAGCTTTTTGCCACCAGGCTCGGGCTTGCTCATAGTCTGGCGTTACCCCCTTTCCGCTGTAGTACAGCATACCCAACTGGTACTGCGTTTCGGGGTGGTTCTGCTCTGCCCCCTGCTGCCACCATTGCCGGGCTTGCTCGTAGTCTCGCGGCACGCCCTTACCTTGCTCGTACATCCGGCCCAGGCTAGACTGGGCAGCTGGGTTTCCCTGCCTGGCAGCTTTCTGGTACCAGCTCGCCGCCTCTTCCCATGAGCCCATGCCGTGCTCCAGCAGATTGCCCACGCTGTATTGTGCCTCTGCGTGCCCCTGCTCAGCGGCCTGCCTGTACCAGTATAGGGCTTCTTCAAAATAGATGGGTACCCCTTCTCCTGTATGGAAAACGTAGCCCAGATTGTACTGCGCATCCGGGTGCCCCTGCTGTGCCGCCAGCTGCCACCACTGCACGGCCTTATTGTAGTCCTGTGGTACCCCTTCGCTCCCATAGTAGTACAGGCAGCCCACTGCGCACTGCGCATTTGCATCCCCGCTCTCAGCCTCGTCTGCTAGTTTGTGGCTGCTTCCTCCATCCTGAGATTCGGATTGGTTCTTGTCGTTCATACAAACTGGAATACGGTTGGTCTACTCGTTCGTCGGCTTTGGGTTACAGTTTGTGTGCGTAATGTACATAAATTAGCTTTGGCATGATCATCAAGCTTGCACCAGTCGCTGGCTAAGGGCTACTTAACTGGTTTTTAAGTTTAAGTAATTGGTCTCTTTCTCCGATGTGCCCAATGGGTCGCTATGCCCTTTGGTTTTTATGAGGCTGAACTTGCGGCTTTAGTAGCTGGAAATTGGTTAAGCATGTTTTAAAAGGATTGACCTCGGATTTGGGAATAATCCCACTATTGCCCGAGAATAGTGTTACGCGTAATCTCGTAGAAAATTGAGCAGTTCCTTGTATAAAAGCCTTTTATCCAAAACCCCCCTGGCACCTGAGGAGGCCATACACCTCGGCAGCCTAAGCCCTGGTGTTTTACAGCAGCTTCGGGCTCGGCTGTCTGAGTTGCCGTCTGATGGCTATATTAGTCGTAAAGAGTTAGCAACGCTAACTGAAGCCCATTTTGCTGAGCGCCTACGCCTGGTCACGAACGATCTGAGCAACACCGAACGAGAGGTGCTCCAGAGCATACGCGCTAACACCCTGATTAGCAAGGGGCCTGAAGAGGACGAAATCCTGACCACCGGTCAGCGTCTGGCAGACAGGATCAGCCGCTTTGGGGGTAGTTGGCTGTTTATTATTTTGTTTCTGATTTTTATTCTGATGTGGTTGGCGCTCAATCTGGCCACCTGGTTGGGTTCCTTCGACCCCTATCCTTTTATCTTGCTCAACTTGGTGCTAAGCTGTGTAGCCGCCATGCAGGCGCCCATCATCCTGATGAGCCAAAACCGGAAGGAGGAAAAGGACCGTCAACGCAGCATCAACGACTACAAGGTGAACCTGAAAGCAGAGCTGGAAATACAAGAATTGCATGAGAAAATGGAGCGTCTGCTAACCAGGCTGGACGGCCAACGGCAGCCGCCCGTGCAGCGGCCAGGTGGGTCAGATGCGCCGGGCTTTGGACCCAGTAAACAGTAAGAGTGGGAGCTAGGGGAATCCTGCACTGCCCCAAAGCGTCTTCATCGCTTTCTGCTCGGCTGTTTTCACCGCAGTGTGTACACCATTAGTTGGGCAAGTCTTACTTCTGCCTGGTTTGTCATCTGGATTCGCTTGCGTACTAAGGGCCTTGTGTGCCAGACTGATAGTTCGATGGCCACTTCCTTTGTTTTGGTCATGATTTTCGTGGGGGGTAGTTGTACGGTAATTACTCCCTTTAGGTATGTAGCGGCCATCTGAGCCAGATGGGCCCATTTTTTTTGTTATAAACGACTATTTCCATTAAACCTTTGATCGGTCTATACGTCTTGTTTCGGTAGCATGCAGTTTGAAGATCTGATCCCCACCTATGGCCCCCGGCTATATGCGCACATCCGCCGCATGGTGGTGGATCATGCTGTGGCAGACGATTTGCTACAGAACGTGTGGCTGAAGGCCTGGAAGAACCGTAGTGCGTTTAGGGGGGACAGCCAGCCTGCCACCTGGCTCTTTCGCATTGCGCACAACGAAGCCCTGGACCACCTGCGCAGGGAGAAAAAGCGGCGGCAGCTGGCACCAGATGCTGCCACGGCCTGGCTAACCAGCCAGGCTACACAGGCTTTTTCGCCCGATGCGGACGAAACCATACAGCTACTGCACAAGGCTGTGCACACCCTGCCCGAGCGGCAGCGTACCGTATTCGAGTTTCGCTACTTTGAAGAACTGAGCTACGAGGAAATAAGCAACATAACCGGTACTACCGTGGGTAGCCTAAAGGCCAGCTACCACCACGCCGTAAAAAAAATTGAGGCATTTGTAACCCAGGCATTAAACCCGACAGGGGTTTAGGCATCCAATAGATGAGAAGCAGGAGCAGATATGGCACAGCAATTTCGATTAACAGAACCAGAGCCTGAGCAGGCAGCTATTTCGCGCCAGCCCTACCGCGTGCCAGCGGGGTACCAGCCGGTGTGGCACAGGCCAGCCAGGCGGAGTGCACGGCTGGTGCCCCTGTGGGTTTCGGCTGCTGTAGCAGCGGCAGCTACGGCCACAGTGGTGTGGCTGAGCCAGCCAGCGGCTACACTAACCGAGGGCATGCCCGAGCTGGCCGTGCAGCAGGTGCCTGCTCCTGCGGCACCGGTGCCCGCTACCAAAGGCAGTTTGGCTGTACGGGCCGGGTACTCGGCCGCATCGGCCCCCCATGCAGTACCCGAGGCCGTCCGTGCCGATGTAGCCGTGGCTACCCTGGCCACCGCTGCGTTCGACCAACAGACAGAGGAAACCCTGGCGGCTGCACTGCTGGACACCGACCAGGCCCTGATGCCCAGGCTGGAGGTGGAAGACCAGGCCCTGCTGGCCTACCTGGCCGATGAACCCCTGATAAGCTATTAAACCCCACAAAGCATATGAAAACACACACTCTGTACGCGTTGCTTTTTACTGTCTTCACCCTGGCAGGTTCCGGCTGCCTGGCACAGAAGGACAGACCCCTACCCCCACCCGAGCCCGATGGCGAGTATGAGCTGAGCCCTGAGCAACGACAGCAGCTGGAGCAATACCGGATTGCCTACCTGACCCGAGAGCTGGACCTGAGCGTGGAGGACAGCCAGAAATTCTGGCCCATCTACAACGAAAGCGAGAAGCAGGTGGAGGCCATACGCCAGCGGAATAAAGCCCTGATGCATAAAGTGCAGGCCGAAAGCGATGCCCGTACCGATACGGAACTAAGAGAGCAGATAGCCACGCTGCTGGCCGCTGAGGCCGAGGAACTGGCCGCGCGCCACAGGCAGATAGCCGCCATAGGCTCGGTGCTGAAGCCCAGAGACGTGCTGCGCTTCATGCAGGCCCAGCGGCAGTTTCGCCTGCACCTGATGGAGATGCTAAGAGAGAGAGCTGGCGAGCGAAACGGCGAGCAAAACAGCCCGCGGCAACCCAACAGGCGTTCCGGTACGGAGCCCGGTTCTCGCCCCAGGCAGGGGCCTCCGCCACCTCAGCACGGACAGCCGGAATATCTTGATTGACCTAAACTTTGTATATCCATTCTAAAATCCACCGATTATGAAAAAAGTATTATTGGCATCCATGGCACTGCTATTTGTGCTGGGTGCGTGCAAAAAGTCTGACGACGACAACAACAATGACACACAGGGCACGACCACTGCGCTACAGAACAAGGTAACCGTAACTGAAGCGGATGGCTTACGCAAGTTCGAGTCGAACAACATCCCCGATCATACAGTCGGTACTTTTCCCAACTCTGGAAACCCCTTTACCCTACAAGAAATAGAGGTAAAGCGCCAGATGCCGCTTGCCCCCACCCAGCTGAATACGCCCCTGATTACGACCGGCTACGAGTTTGGCCTGGGTATAAACGGAGTGGTTATGGATCCCAATGGCCCCTTCTATATTGAAGGTCGGGAACAATATGCCATTCAGAACCCCTTTGAAGGATTAGCGAGCGGGTGGCAATATGAGGCTGTATCACAAGTTCGTGAAAAGCTTGGACTTGACCTGAATGAGGCCCATCTGCAGCCGCCCGGCCTGTATCACTACCACGGGTATCCGCAGGAGTTTGTAAAGGTGCAGCGGGAAAAGCAACTGGGTGCCGGAAAGACCGGTATGGTACTGCTAGGCTATGCGGCAGATGGCTACCCCATCTACAATGAGACGGCACCCTCTGTCGCCACAGATCTTTCGTCGGCACTGAAGACGCTGAAAAGCAGCTACCGGCTGAAGAGTGGGGAACGCCCTGTAAACCCGGAGAGTAAGCCCAAAGCACCTACCGGTGCACACGACGGGACCTACGTGCAGGACTATGAATATGTAGCGGGCTTGGGAGACCTGGATGCGTGTAATGGGCGAACCGGTGTAACCAAGGAGTATCCCAACGGAACCTACTACTACGTGATAACGAGCACATGGCCCTACATACCGCGCTACTTCCGGGGCAAGCCAGACGAGAGTTTTCGCATTCTGCCCCCGGATGGCACCACCCCGCCGCCGCCCCAGAATAAAAGGGGGAGTGCCGAGCACCCGGGCCATACGCATGGGGCCATTATGTGGCACTCGCATAACTAGCAGGCCCGGAGTGGGGGCCGGGTGCCCTGGCTGGGGCTTTGACAGCCCTCTTGGTTTGGATCAAATCTTTATAAATTGCCTCGCAAAACTGCTCTTAATCTTAATCTTAATCTTTATGAGACGCAAAAGCATTGGATCACGAAGAATTTTACCACAGCTGGTGCTGCTCGCCTTCCTGCTGCCAGGTAGCACCCAGGTGTATGCCCAGGGTAGGCCCGTGGCACCCACCCCCCCACCCGGACAATAGAGGCAAGTGGCCTATCGCCCAGAACCGCCAAACTACTGCTAGACCTGGAGGAAGCGGAGCAGCGGGGCCTGAGCAAAGCACCGGACGCACTGGATAAAATCCGCGAGGAGTACAAGCTGGTGCGCAAGAATGGCCAACTCTACGCGCATACCTTTATCCATACACAAGGGGCGGTAGACTTGGCGCACTATGGCGTTTTGTACGATGCCCGCAAGGAGCCAGGTAATGTGTTAAAGGCGCTTGTTCCGGTTTCCAACCTAAGGAGCCTGGCTGCCGACCCCGCCGTGAAGTACATGGAGATAGGAAAACCCGTAAAAGTAAAACTGGACGCGGCCCGAAGCGCTACACGGGTGGATGAGGTGCATGCAGGCACGGGCCTCGCCAGCGCCTATACGGGCGAAGGCGTAGTGGTAGGCATTATTGATATAGGCATGGACTACGCCCACCCTACTTTTTTTGATCAAAGCGGTACTGCAAACTATCGGATAAAGCGAGTTTGGGACCAGAATGCTGAGGATGGTACTACGCCCGCAAACTATGACTATGGTGCTGAGTACACCACCCAGCAGAGCATATTGGATGCAGCCTATGACCTGCCTGGGGACGTACCGCACGCCACCCATGTAACAGGTATAGCCGCCGGATCGGGTGGGGGGCTGGCTAGCTATGTAGGCGTAGCCCCGGAGAGCGAAATTGTTTACGTGTCTATTTCTCAGGCAGATGGCTCCATAGCAGACGCAGCCGAATACATATTTGATTATGCAACCTCGGTAAACAAGCCCTGTGTTATAAACATGAGCCTAGGCATACATGAGGGTCCGCATGATGGCAATTCGACCCTGGACAAGGCCTTTGACCAGCTGGCTGGGCCAGGTCGGCTACTGGTTGGGTCTGCGGGTAATGAGGGCGATATCCCGCTGCATTTGCAGAAGGTATTCTCGGCTACCAATAATCAGCTTTATTCGTTTGTCCTCTTCCCGGATAATTCGGTGGCTGGCTCTACCTATGTGGATATCTGGGGAGAACCGGGCCAAACCTTTCAGGTGGCAGTCCATGTGTATAATCAGGAGACGGATGAGTTCGAGGCCTCTACAAGCCTGGTGTCTACCAGTTCGGATCAGGCTCTTGACTTTACCCTGGTAGATCAGGATACGGAGGCCGGGGATGAGACCAAAGTATTTATTGGCACAGAGGCCAGCTCAGAAAACAACAACAAACCACACGCCTACATCACGTTCGACCATTCAACTCAGGATGATGATTTCAAGCCTGTGCTGGTAGAGGTGCGGGCTAGCTCAGGCACCGTACATGTGTGGGCGGAAGACCCCAATATGTTTACCGCCGGGGGTAAGGCTGCTCCCTTTATGGATGGCAACACAAGCTATACGGTAGGCGAGATAGGGGGTACGGGCAAGAGTGTAATAACCGCGGGTGCCTACAACACCAAAAAGACCTGGACTGCACTGGGTGGGGAAACCGTTACGCAGAGTTATAGTCTGTACGAGATTGCCGATTTCTCCAGCCAGGGGCCTACGGTAGATGGACGCATCAAGCCTGATATAACTGCACCGGGAAACTATGTTGTTTCTGCTATCAGCACATTTGGAAACTCAATTCCGGGCGAGTTCGATGATATCTTTATAGCGGAGGTGGGCGCAGGGGGCGCTGGCCACTACTACGGGGCATTTCAGGGTACTTCCATGGCTTCGCCCATGGTGGCTGGCACCCTGGCCCTGATGCTGGAGGCAAACCCCAGCCTGACCCCTACCCAGGCACGCACGCTGCTGAGTAGTGGTGCCATTACGGATACCCATACAGGTACCATCCCCACGGCCGGTAGCAATACCTGGGGCTGGGGCAAGTTGAACGCTCAGGCCAGCCTCCAGCTGCTCACCGGCGCTACCTCACGTGCGCAGGCAGATCCGTCCTCCAGCTTTCTGGTCTTCCCCAACCCCAGCCAGGGTACGCTACAGGTGGTGCTGGCAGATGGCGGATCTTCTGCTTATTCGGGCTACCGCCTGGTGAATGCGCTGGGACAAACCGTCTCTAGCCAGTCTATTGGTATCAGCACCGGTCAGTTCGAGATCCGGGGCTTGCCAGCTGGTATGTACTCACTCATTCTAGATTCTGCCACCCAGTCGGTAGCACAAAAAGTAGTGGTACAGCCCTAGGCAGTGCCCAGAGAAAGGGCTTGCATGGCCTGCCTCAGGTGGATTGCATGGCCCACCCACTACACCCATACACTTACTACACTTAATTGGGGGATGGAGCGCAACAAGGCTCCATCCCCCTTTTTGTTTGATCGCAACACCGTTTGTGTGCGTAAGTTTATCGTCATGTTAGATTTAGATTTGGATTAAATCTTTATAGATATATATTTGCAGCAAAAAACTGCTCTTAATCTTAATCTTATGAGACGCAAAAGCATTACATCACGAAGGATTTTACCACATCTGGTACTACTCGCCCTCCTGCTGCCAGGCAGCGCCCAGGTGTATGCCCAGGGTAGGCCCGTGGCACCCACCCCCCCCCCACCCGGACGATGGTGACAAGAGGGCTTTCGCCCGAGGCTGCTTCGCTGCTGCTAGACCTGGAGGCTGCACCCCTACAAAAACAACCTGCAGACCTGGAGGGCTTGCAGAGAAAGTATGGCCTGATACGTAAAAATGACCAGCTATATGCGCTGGCTTTCGTTCACACAAATGGCCAGCCCGACCTAGCCTCATATGGTGTTATATGCCGACCCGGCCAGATCAACGGCTCAATATTAAGAGCAATGGTACCTGTTTCGGGAATAAGAGCTGTAGCAGCAGATCCTGCTGTGCAGTATCTGGAACTGGGAAAATCCGCAAGAGTGCGGCTGGATAATACAGCCCGCAGACTTTCGGGCATTGATGCGGTACATGCCGGTGGCGGTGGCCTACCCAGTGCCTACAAGGGCAAAGACGTAGTGGTTGGTGTCATTGACATCGGCATTGACTTTACACACCCTACGTTTTTTGATCAAAGTGGCACCCAAAACTACCGGATAAAGAAGGCATGGTTGCAGGCAGATACGGACGGAAACCCACCCGCAAACTATGACTATGGTGCAGAATACACGGGCCAAGCCGAACTGCTGGCCAAGGAAGACGACAGACCCCGCGCAGAATATTCTCCTGAAGAATGGGCGGGTGGAACTTTTTCTCATGCCACGGTTGTAAGCGGCATAGTTGCCGGATCGGGCGGCGGAAAAGACCAATACAGGGGCGTAGCACCCGAGAGTGAGCTTGTGATTGTGTCTATTGATGGTGGAGTAGAAACCAGTGTATTTACAACCCGGGTTTTCGATGCAGTTGAGTATATATTTGACTATGCTGCTTCGGTAAACAAGCCTTGTGTGATTAACATGAGCCTGGGCACGCACGAAGGCCCACACGATGGCACTTCGACCCTGGATAAGGGCTTTGACCAGGTGACCGGCCCTGGCCGGCTGCTGGTAGGGAGTGCAGGCAACGAAGGAACTGATAGGCTGCACGTACGCAAAACCTTTAGCCCATCGGATAACAAAATGTATTCCGGGCTTGATTTTTTCGGAAGTGGTATTGGTCAAGCGTTTATAGACATCTGGGGCGATCCGGGCCATAGCTATCAGGTAGCCGTACACCTGTATGATAGGAATGCAGACCAGATACTTGCCTCTACCAGCCTGATTAACTTTTCGGCAGCAAGTAATTCACAAACAAACACCTTCAAGCTGATTGACAATGATCTGGTTAATCCGGATACAACTGGTATCACGATAAATAATGAGGTTTTTCCGGGTAACCAGAAGCCGCACGCCTACATCAAATTTGACAATAGCAATCAGGATGACAGCGCCCTGGTAGTACTGGTGGAGGTAAGGGCTACTTCGGGTGGCGTACACGTTTGGACTGAAAGATGCAGTTTTACTGCTTATAACAAGCCCGCGCCATTTAGAGGTGGAGATCTGGAGTACTCGGTAGGAGAGGTTGGCGGTACAGGCAATAGCGTTATAAGCGTGGGCGCGTATAACAGCACGCTGCAGTGGACAAGCTTAGGCGGAATGGTTACGGATAAAGCCGCACCGGATGAATTGCTGGGAGATATTGCTGGATTTTCCAGCATAGGTCCCACGGCCGATGGACGCACCAAGCCCGACATAGCGGCACCCGGCCAGGATATTATTTCTTCTTCTTCTTTATTCGGCCAGTCATCCCCCGACTATTCCGTACTAGCAGACACAATGGTGCTCGGCGGAAAAGTACATGTGTTTCAGGCCTTGCAGGGCACTTCGTTTTCCTCTCCCATGGTAGCTGGTGCCCTGGCGCTGGCGCTGGAGGCCAACTCCAGCCTGACCCCAGACCAGGCGCGGGCCCTGCTGAAGAGCAGCGCTACTACCGATGTATACACAGGCAGCATTCCCACCACCGGCAGCAACACCTGGGGCTGGGGCAAGCTATCCGTACTGCGTAGCCTACAGCAGCTCAATGGCATCACCAGTACATCAACAGCCCGGCTAGGTAGTGCGCTGCTTGTATACCCCAACCCCAGCCAGGGTACCCTGCACGTGGTGCTAGGCGATGGAGCCAGCTCGCCCTACACACAGTGCCGACTGGTGAGCACCTTGGGCCAGACTGTCTATAGCCAGTCTATTGGCACCGGCACCCGGCAGCTAGAGCTTAGCGGCCTGCCCGCTGGCCTCTACACCCTCATCCTGGATGGCGGCACCGAGCCCGTAGCACAAAAAGTAGTGGTACAGCCCTAGGCAGTACCTGCTTGCTTGCATTAGCGAGAAAAAGGGGAGCGATGAGTCGCTCCCCTTTTTTGTTGGATGGTTTTGCTGCGCCTACAGGTAGATAGAAGGGCGCGGTATCCAGTGGGCTATCTATCTATCCCTCCAGCAGCTCCGTTAGCTTCTCGGCCAGGTTTCCGGCCTCCTGTGCGCGTATGAGTGCACTACCCACAATGGCAAAGTCGGCTGTGCGCAGTACGGCCTGCACGTGTGGGCCGGTGCTGATGCCAAAGCCAATGCCCACCTGTGCCCGGCATTGGTGGCGTATGGCCGCTATCAGGGTGCTTACCCGGGGGTCGAGCGTGAACTGCTGTCCGGTAATCTTGAAATCGGCCATGATGTATACATAGTCGGGCTGGTGGGCCAGTAGCTGCGCCAGCCTGGCAGGGGGTACATTGCTGGCCAGCACGGGCACAGGCTTCAGGCCCTGCCGGATGAGCGTATGCGCCTGGGGGGTATCCAGGGGCAGATCGGGTACAATAATGCTCGAGATACCTATCGCTAGCATCTCCCTGGCAAAGCGTTCCAGCCCGTAGGCTACCAGCTTGTTCAGGTACGTCATGGGGATAACGGTTCGTGTTATACCGTCTTGTGTGGCTAGTAGCAGGGCGTATGCCTGTAGCCTGTCGATCGCTCGTAGGCAGTGCTCGGTATCGGTTCCTTGTGCAATGGCTACATGATTCGCATGGGTAATGGTAAAGCCATCTGCCGAGGGGTCGGAGAACGGGATCTGTAGCTCCAGTAGCTGCACACCAGCTTCCAGATAGGCCATAGCGGTACGCTCACTCTCCGCCAGGCTGGGGTAGCCCAGCACCAGGTGGCCCATTAGGGGGTGCTTTTGTAGGGTTGGGTTCGGGCTCATGGGTAGCATGTAGGGGTTATACTTTCGGGCTGATTGCCAGGTTGCGCAGCTGCTGCAGCTTCAGCTCCATAAATTCGGCCAGCTGCTGGGGTTGCAGGTTTTCCATTGCAATAAAGAGGTCCTTTTCGCCCCTGCCGCTGGCATTTATCACAATGTGCTGTTCGGGTGGCAGGCTGGGTGCCAGCTCCAGGGCGTAGGCCACGGCATGCAGGCTCTCCAGTGCGGGTACCACCCCCTCGTGGCTCAGGATGGTGCGGTAGGCCTGGCGCACCTGCTCGTCTGTAGCTGCACGAAACTGCACGCGTCCGGCATCGTACAGCCAGGCCAGTATGGGGCTTACGCCGCAGTAGTCTAGCCCGGCACTGATGCTGCTGGTGGGCGCTATGTTGCCATCCGCGTCCTGCAGGATGTAGCTGTAGTAGCCCTCGTAGATGCCCTTCTGTAGCCTTCGGAAGCGGGCTGCATGTGCTCCATAGCCCTCACCGTGGCCCCCTGCCTCTACGCCGATCAGCTGCACGTCTGGCTCATCCAGAAAGTCGAAGAACGCGCCCATGGCATTGCTACCCCCACCCACACAGGCAATAACGTAGTGGGGCAGCCTGCCAAAGGCCTGTAGTGCCTGCTCGCGCACCTCTTCGCCAATGATCTTCTGGAAGAAGGTATTCATCTTTGGGTAGGGGTTCGGGCCAATAACGGTGCCAATCAGGTAATGGGTATCTTCCGGATGGCTTAGCAGGTCCTTCATGGCGGCTACTACGGCGTCATTCAGGGTCTGCTGCCCTTCCTCTACGGGCACTACCTCTGCCCCCATCATTTGCATATAGAATACATTGGGGCGCTGGCGCAGGTAGTCTTTGTAGCCCATGTAGATGGTGCAGGGCATGCCATAGCGGGCGCACAGGCTGGCAGTAGCCAGGCCATGCTGGCCTGCGCCGGTTTCGGCTATAATGCGCCTGCGGCCCATGTGGCGGGCCACGATGATCTGGCCCAGCACATGGTTTATCTTGTGTGCCCCGGTGTGGTTTAGCCCCTCGTTTTTGATGTATAGCTGTGCACCGCCCAGTTTATGGCTCAGGTTTCGCAGGGGGGTGAAGGCTGTGGGGCGGCCACTGATCTCCACGTAGGCCTGCTTCAGCTCGGCCAGAAAGGCAGGATCCGTCTGTAGCTGCTCAAAGGCTGCCGCCAGCGCATCGGTATTGGCGCGTATGGCCTCGGGCACATAGGCCCCCCCGTATTCGCCAAAGTAGCCGGTGCTTTGCAGAATGGTATTTCGGTATGCGGTCATGTTCACTGGGGTAGGGCGGGGCTGTGGTTAGGCAGAATAGGCTGTTGTGCGGGCGGCATACAGTTCGGGCAGGGCATCTACCAGCAGGTTTACCTGGCGCATCATGTTGGCAAACTCCTCAAAGTCCAGTTGCTGGTTCGCATCGCTCAGTGCCTTTTGCGGTGTTGGGTGGGTTTCTACCAGCAGCCCGTCGCAGCCCACGGCTATGGCGGCGCGTGCCAGTGCCGCCACCAGGTCGTGTCGCCCCACGGCATGGCTGGGGTCTACTACGATGGGTAGGTGGCTTAGGGTTTTTATAAGGGCTACGCTGTTCAGGTCCAGCAGGTTGCGCGTACTGGTCTCAAAGGTTCGGACCCCCCGCTCGCACAGGATCACCTGCTGGTTTCCACCGTCCAGTATATACTCGGCTGCTAGCAGAAATTCTTCTACCGTGGCACTTAGCCCCCGCTTTAGCAGCACGGGCTTGTCTATCTTGCCCAGCCTTTTCAGCAGGTCGAAGTTCTGCATATTGCGTGCCCCCACCTGCAGCAGGTCTACTTCGTCTTTGTACAGGTCTATGTCGTCGGAGCTCATAATCTCCACGCACAGGGGCAGCCCGGTTTCTTCACGTGCCTTTTGCATATACTGCAGGCCTACGTAGCCAATGCCCTGGAAGAAGTAGGGGCTGGTGCGGGGCTTGAAGATGCCGCCCCGGAATATCTGGCCACCCTGTGCCTTTACGGCGCGGGCGGTAGCCAGTGTTTGCGCCTCGCTCTCTACCGAGCAGGGGCCGGCTATTACTACAGGCCGCCCAGCGCCAAAGGTGGCATCGCCCACGCGCACCAGGGTATCTGCCGGATGAAACTCCTTGCTCACACGCTTATACTTCTTGGTTACTTCTATCACCTCCATTACCCCGGGCAGCCTTAGCACCTCGTCTTGCCGCACGGCTTCCTTGTTGCCCATTACACCAATGGCTACCCGGCTGTGCCCGGGCAGCACCTCGGGCTGCGTGTGGTAGGATCGGAGTACGGCCATCACCTCTTGCACTTGGGCATCGGTGGCATCGGCTTTCATTACAACTAGCATAAAAGGCAGTTTTTATCGTGATTTTTTTTCTCGGATCTTGGATAAGAAACACAGTACTAATGTACTAGTGCAAAGATACATTGTCTTTTTGATTTGCGCAAGTAAAGGAGGCGTATTTTCTTGGAGCACACCCAATGATGGCTGCATAATAGCCCAATTCCTTTGATTTGGCTATTGGAAATTTTACCTTTGCGTGCGGATGTGTAGTACGTACACCTGCACATCGGAGTGTAGCGCAGCCCGGTAGCGCACTTCGTTCGGGACGAAGAGGCCGGAGGTTCGAATCCTCTCACTCCGACATTGACAACAAAGGCATGCCAGGGGCTTGCCACGCCTATTACAAGAGCTATTCGCGCGTGCCAGGTTTCAGTCAGCTTTTGCTTGCCAGATACGTGCTACAGGCTGTTAATAAGGCTTTGTATTTGCAGTTTGGCCGCCAGCAGGCACGGCAAAAAATCTGCTAACATTACCCGGGTGAAACCCTGCCTCCTACTCCTTGCCCTGCTGGCCACCGGCCTGCACGCCCAGGATAGCACCCTGTACCTCACTGTATATCTGGACACTACTACGGCTATGATCTGGGCCGATCCGCGGGCCACGAGCGCCCCTACCTGTATGCTGCCAATCAACACAACAATTTCAACCTGAACCTACTGGCCCTGAGGCTAACCTGCACTGCCGGCTGGTACCGCCTGCAGGCTACCCCTGCCCTGGGCACCTACATGGCTGCCAACTATGCCGCCGAGCCGGCCGAACTGCGCTACCTGATAGATGCCTACGGGGGTATCCGTATCCACAAGGACATCTGGCTAGACGCGGGCATACTGCCCTCGCCATTCGGCTACGAGGGGGCACTGAGCCACGAGCTGCCCACCTATACCCGCAGCTTGTCGGCCGAAAACTCGCCCTACTACCTGGCTGGGGCCCGGCTAAGCCTACCCCTTTGCCCCCGGCTAAATGGGTACGCCTTTGTGGTAAATGGCTGGCAGAACATAGCCGAGACGAATGATGCCAAAGCTGTAATAGGCCAGCTGCAGTACCAGGCGAGCAAAAAGCTGCTGCTAAACGCCAGCGCCTATGTGGGCAATGAGCAGACCGTGGACAGCCTGGGGCCCCGCATGCGTAGCTTCCTGGACCTGTATGCCTACTGGCAGCCGTCGGACGGGGTGAGCCTGCTGCTGCTGTGCGACCTGGGCAGCCAGCAGGGCCGGCAGGCTGCCGATGGGCCCGGCGGCCACTGCCAGCGGCATAGCCAGCTACCGCTGGGCCCGGTACTGGCGCAGTAGCCTGCGGGCCGAGTACTACAGCGACCCCGATGCGGCAAACCTGACCAGCCTGACCCACCCGGGGGCGGGCGTAGTACTGTATGGCAGCAGCCTAGGGCTAGACTACCTGCCCACTACCCAAGCCATGCTGAGGCTAGAGGCCAGGTACCTGCAGGCGGGGTCTAACGTGTTTCCCGAAGAAGGGGGCACTACCCGCCAAAGGTGGCTGCTGACAGCTGCCCTCAGTATAAAAATAGAGTAGCCCATTGGGCACCATGCCACTTGGGCAGCCTGTACGCTCCAGGGCATGTTTCCCTTTATATGCCAGGTAGGGTGTCGCTAGCGGGTAGGTCCTATACGCTCGGTATGTCTTCCACCAGGAGTACAGCCCCCTGTTTGTCGCAGTAGCTTACCGTCATCTCCACCAGCCGAGTGGTCCAGCTGGCCACGCCTGCTACAGCTGCCTGACGGCAAAAGGTGGGATAGTCCGTGTGGCCCTGCTGGTGGCTGGCAAGTGCCGCCTGTAGCTGCCCTACAGCGCCCACTGGCTGTACATCCACCGCCGGATACTTGCCGGGGGTCTCCAGCCTGTCATCTCCTGCCCCATAGTAGCAGGTGCTGCCATTGTCCACATAGGTGTCGTAGTGGGTTATACCCAGCGCCTTCAGGTCCTGAATAAACCGGGGGAAGTCGGCTCCGCTCTTTACCTTCTCGGCGGCTTGGCGAATTTGGTTCTGTGTGATCATATTTTGTGTGATCAAGATTCTGAAAAATTTAGCCAGAACGGACGTAGCACTGCGGGTACCTCGGCCCCCTGTAGCACGGCTACCAGCTGCTGCGCCAGGTAGGGGCCTAGCAGGATGCCGTGGCGATACAGTCCATTCAGCATCCATACGCCGGGTGCCACTGCACCCAGGCAGGGCATACGGCTTAGGGTGGCGGGGCGCAGGCCCGCCCAGCTATCCTGCACATGCAGGTGGTATAGGGCGGGTAGCACCCGGTAGGTCTTCCGCAGTATGTCTAGCAGTCCGCCGGCCCGCTGGCGGGTATCGCGGCCCATCTCCTCGCTGGTGGAGCCGATGAGCAGGCGGTTTGGCTTGGGCACCAGGTAGGCGGGCCCATATGCCTTGCTGCGGATGCGCACGCTATGGCGCAGCAGCGGCTGTGGCCCTGTCTCCAGGGCTAGCATCTGCCCGCGTATGGGGTATACCTTGTGCGGCAGCTGCAGCTCGGCCCCGGGCAGCCCGCAGCCGGTGGCGAGTATCAGCCGGTTGGTGCTTAGGCTGCCCTGGTTTGTTTGCAGCTCTGTGCTGCCCGCGCCTAGGCTGGCCCAGCTGTACACAGGGGTGTGGGGCCGCAGTTCTACCCCCAGGTGTAGCAGTGCATCGATGAGGGTGGGCAGCAGCAGCCTGTGCTCCACCTGTATGTCAGTGCGGGCCAGTATGCCAGCCTGAATGTGCGGGCTTAGCTCGGGCTCCAGGGTGCGCAGCGCCTCCTGCTCCAGCCAGGTCACCGCTAGTCCCTGCGCCTGCTGGAAACGATATAGCCGCTGCAGGTAGCCCAGGTCCTCGGTGTCCAGGGGCACCTCCAGGGTGCCCGTAGTATCCAGGGGCACCCCCAGCGCCTGGCAAAAGGCAGGGTAGTACGCCAGTGCCTGCAGCCCGGCCTGCAGCAGCTCCAGCTCCTGAAACTCCAGCTCGTGCACGGGGGCCAGCATGCCCGCCGCAGCCCAGCTGGCCCCCCCGGCCAGTTCGCCCGCCTCCAGCACCTGCACCCGGTGCCCGGCCTGGCTCCGGGCCAGGTGCCAGGCCACGCTCAGGCCGGCTATGCCCCCACCCACGATGGTGTAGGTCATGCCCCCTCGGTTTCTTTGCCCCGCTGCGCTGCTGGCTGCTGGCTCAGCTGGCTGCTTAGCCAGTACAGGGCCAGGCGATAGCTATCCTTGCCGAAACCGCTGATAACCCCCCGCACGACAGGGCTGATGACGCTGGTGTGCCGGAATGTCTCGCGTGCATAGATGTTGCTCAGGTGCACCTCTACCACCGGCACCCGCACCAGGCGCAGGGCATCCTGGATGGCGTAGCTGTAGTGGCTGTAGGCCCCGGCGTTTATTACAATGGCGCTGTAGTATGCCCAGTTGTGCAGCTGGTCTATCAGGTCTCCCTCATGGTTGCTCTGGTGCATCTCTAGCCTGAGCTGCGGGAAGGCAGCTACTAGCTCATCCTGGATGGCCTGCAGGGTATCCGCCCCATAGTGGGCCTCTTCGCGCTGGCCCAGCATATTCAGGTTCGGGCCATTCAGCATCAGTATGTTAGGTAGGGGAGTCATCGGGCTGGTTTTCCACAAATGTAGCATATGGGCCTTTATGCACACCACCACCCGGGCTGTCGGCAGCCTGGGTTCAAAACAACTTTTGTGTAAAGCCTTGACCAACACTAGGTTTGAGCACAACCTAAATGGAAACTACGTGGGCTGGAACTATTACCTGCAGAGCTACTACAACTATCTGCGGCTCGAAAAGGGGCTGAGCACCAACACGCTGGCGGCGTACCGTACCGACATTTTGCGCTACCTGATGTATGTGGAGACGGAGCTGGGCCTGACAGAGCCCGGCCATATCCAGGTACAGGATATACGCGCTTTCCTGGGATATCTGGCAGACTACTGTGGCCTGAATGAACTGAGCCAGGCCCGAAACATCTCTTCCATCCGCTCCTTCCACCAGTTTCTGCTGCAGGAAAACTACCTGCAAGACAATCCGGCCGAGCTGATAGACCTGCCCAGGGTGCAGCGCAAGCTACCCGATGTGATTAGCCTGGATGAGATTAACCAGATCCTGGATGTGTGCGCTCCGGAAAAAATAACCGAAGAGGAGAAAATGGGCGGCGGAGATGCGCTGGGGGTACGAAACCGGGCCATGCTGGAGCTGATGTACAGCAGCGGCCTGCGGGTGAGCGAGCTGGTAAGCCTGCGCCTGGACCAGCTGTATCTGGACGATGGAATTGTGCGCGTGGTGGGCAAGGGCAATAAAGAGCGCCTCATACCGCTGGGTTCCTCGGCTATAGATCAGATTAAACGGTATTCCAACCTCCATCGTATGAAAGTAAAGGCGCGGCCCGGCAATGATCCCATCCTGTTCCTGAACCGGCGGGGCGCCAAGCTGACGCGCAACATGGTCTTCATGATCATCAAGAAGGCCTGCGAGCAGGTCGGCGTGTACAAGACGGTAAGCCCCCATACGTTTCGCCACAGCTTTGCCACCCACCTGATAGAGGGTGGGGCCGACCTGATAGCCGTGAAGGAGATGCTGGGCCACGAGAGTGTAACCACTACCGAGATATACCTGCACACCAACGGGCACTACCTGCGCGAGGTGCACGCCAGCTTCCACCCCCGGGCCTAACCGGGCCTGCCCGGAAGCTCTGCCATTGGTAGGCTTTATAGCCCGATCCGGATGCCCAATAGGTGGGCAACTGCCGAGTGTGCCCCGCCCGATATGGGCATGCATGCTGCCCAGTGGCCGAATGAACCGGTTTCCCTATCCCTGTAGTCTACTTCTTGTCTGGCAGGTTTCGCTCCAGTTCTTGTATCGCCTGCCGTGCCTCGGCAAAGTCGGGCTTGGCCTGCAGGGCCTGGCGGTAGTATTTCAGCGCCCGGCTGTAGTCCTTGTAGTATTCGTACAGGCTGCCCAGCTGAAAGGCGGCGCGTGCATCCTGGGGGTTGCGCTCCAGCACAGCCTTGTAGTCTGCCGTAGCCTTGTCCAGCTTATCCAGCTGCTGGTACAGGTAGCCCCGCTGGTAGCGTGCATCGTTATAGGTGGGGTCGGCCTTTATGGCTTGGCTATATTCTTCTATAGCCTTGTTCATCAGCGGTTTATACAGGCTACGGTCTCCGGTCTCGGCGGCCTGGCGGTATAGCACATAGCCCATGTAGTAGTGCCCCACCGGGTGTAGCGAGTCTGCCTCCAGGATGTAGTACACATAGCGGCGCGCCTCTTTCGGGTCATACACCTCGTTCAGGTGGATATCTGCCGCCAGGGCCGCCGCCTTTAGAAAGGCCTTGTTTCGTTCCAAGGCGTAGTTGGCAAAAGTAATGGCCCGCTGGGGCTGCTTCATCTGCCTGTATATCAGTGCCTTGCCCAGGTAGAAGATGGGCTGGGTCTTGTCCAGGTCTATGGCTCTGTCCATATTGGCCAGGGCCTGGGTGTAGTTCTTTTGCAGCAGGTACACATTGCCCATCAGGTGGTAGGCTTCAGGGCGCTGTGTTTTCTGCGCTACGGCTCGCTTCAGGTAGTCCAGCGCTTGCTGGTCTTTGCCCCGTATATAGGCCAGTTCGGCATTGCCATACAGATACTCCTCGTTGTCGGGCTCCAGGTTCACGGCCTTTTCCAGGTCGGCCAGGGCCTGTACGGTGTCGCCCAGCTCCAGCTTTATCTTCCCGCGTACGTAGTACAGCTGGGGGTCGGTTGGGTTTTCTGCCAGCCGCTTTTCGATAACCCGCAGGGTATCTGCCAGCTGCCGCTCCGCCGGGTTTTGGGGTATGCTCAGGGTCTGCTGGGCTTTGGGCTCCGAGTCGCAGCCTATGCTGGCTAGGCCACTCAGCCCCACTGCCAGCAGCACGATAAAGAAGGATTTCATCTAAAAATGCAATTGGTAGGCAATCATTTCGGGCCAGTCTTGCGCGGGTGTTTTTTGCATCAGGTGTTCGGCCAGCTCCGCAACCTGTCGCCCATCTGGCAGCTGCACGCGGGGGGCTATTTCCATCCAGGGTACCAGTACAAACAGCCGTTCCGCTATACCCGGGTGGGGCAGCTGTAGCTGGGCCGTGTGGCACTGCAGGTTTTCCATCAGCAGCAGGTCCAGGTCTATGGTTCGGGGTCCCCACTTCTCTCCTCGTACACGGCCCATTTGTTGCTCCAGCTGCATCATGGCCTCCAGCAGGGCTTCTGGGCTCAACTCTGTTTCCAGTTCGGCCACCGCATTTACAAAAGCACCCTGCTGGGTATTGCCCCAGGGCTTGGTTTCGTACAGCGAGGAGAGGCGTGTAAGTGCACCAATGGCCAGCAGGCCCTGTGTAGCCTGCTGCACCTGGGCCTCCCGATCGCCCAGGTTGCTACCAATGCCTATGTAGGCGACCGGCATCAGGCTTTCAGAACCGATTCTGCCGCCTGCACAATGTGTGGGGTATCCAGGCCATACTTTACCAGCAGCTGGTCTGGCGTACCGCTTTCGCCAAACTGGTCCTGCACGGCTACGGCGCGTAGGGGGGTGGGCAGGTGGGTGCTTAGCAGCTGCCCTACCAGGTCGGCCAGGCCGCCGTGTATCTGGTGCTCTTCTGCGGTAACTACAGCTCTGGTTTTGGCTGCCGAGGCCAGCAGGGTCTCCGCATCCAGGGGCTTCACGGTGTGCAGGTTGATCACTTCGGCCGAGATGCCCCGCTGCTGGAGTGCATCTGCCGCCAGCAGGGCCTTCCATACCAGGTGGCCGTTGGCTATCACCGTTACGTCGGTACCCGCACGCAGGATTTGGGCTTTCCCCAGCTGGAAGCTAGGGTCTTGTGCTTCGGTGAAGATGGGCCACTTAGGGCGGCCAAAGCGCAGATAGGCGGGGCCATCATGCTCGTATAGGGCCAGGGTGGCCAGGCGGGTCTGGTTGTAGTCGCAGGGCACCACCACCATCATGTGCGGCAGCATGCGCATCATGCCCACATCCTCCAGTATCTGGTGGGTGGCGCCGTCCTCGCCCAGTGTAAGGCCTGAGTGGCTGGCACATATCTTCACGTTTTTACCGCTGTAGGCTATGCTCTGGCGAATCTGGTCGTACACGCGGCCGGTACTGAAGTTGGCAAAAGTTCCGGTAAAGGGCACCTTGCCCCCTGTAGCCAGGCCGGCTGCCACGCCCATCATGTTTGCCTCGCTGATACCTGCCTGGAAGAAGCGATCGGGGAACTGCGCTGCAAAGGCATCCATCTTGAGCGAGCCAGTCAGGTCGGCACACAGGGCTACTACATCCTCGTGCAGTTTGCCTAGCTCCAGCAGGCCGGCCCCAAAGCCGCTACGGGTATCCTGGTGGTCGGTGGGGGTGAGTATTTTGGTAGACATGTTTCTTCGGGGCTAAGTGCGTTAGTAATCGGCCAGGGTGGCGGGTAGCTGCTCCAGGGCGCGTTCGTATTGTTCCTTGTTTGGGGCCTTGCCGTGCCAGTCGTGGGTGCCCTCCATATAGTCCACGCCCTTGCCCATACTGGTGTGCAGCATCACCATTACTGGCTTGCCTTCTCCGCACAGGCTGCGGGCGTATTCATAGCCCTTTATCACTTCGTCCAGGTTGTTCCCCTCGGGTATTTCCATCACCTCCCAGCCAAAAGCGCGGAATTTATCGGCCAGGCTGGTGGTATTCATTACCTGCCGGGTGTCTCCGTCTATTTGCTTGTAGTTCAGGTCTATGCTGGCTATCAGGTTGTCTACCCGGTGGTGGGCAGCATACAGGGCGGCTTCCCACACCTGCCCCTCCTGGCACTCACCGTCGCCCATCAGTACATACACCAGGCGGGGGTCGGCATCCAGTTTTTTGGCCTGTGCGGCACCTATGGCCACACTCAGGCCCTGGCCTAGCGATCCGCTGGCTACACGTATGCCCGGTAGGCCTTCCTCGGTAGCGGGGTGGCCCTGCAGGCGGCTATCCAGCCGGCGAAAGGTAGCCAGTTCTGCCACATCAAAGTAGCCGGAGCGTGCCAATACAGAATACCATACCGGAGATATGTGTCCGTTTGAGAGGAAAAAGAGGTCTTGCCCCCGGCCCTGTATGTCAAATTGTTTGGGATCGTGCACCAGCAGGTGGTAGTACAGGGCTACAAAGTACTCTACACAGCCCAGCGAGCCACCCGGGTGCCCGCTCTGCACGTCATACACCATGCGGATGATGTCTCGGCGCACCTGCGCGGCTATTTGCTGCAGCTCGGCCTGGGTATAGGTAGTAGGCATGCTACAAAATTAGGCTGGAATACAGAAGCTGCAAGCCGCAGCCCGGATATTTTAGCAGATGCGTAGTACCAGCCGCTCCCAGGTGGTCCACAGCTTGCTCTTTATCTTTCTCCACAGCCCCCAGTGCAGCACCTGTCGGTACGTCCAGTGGTCGGCCCGCTGGTTTACGGCCAGGCTGGGCGGATGCTGCAGGGGCAGGAGGGGATAAGTAGGAAAAAAGCCGAAGGTAGCCCGGGCGCTTACTCCACTGAAGTTTGCCCCCGCTACCTGTATGCCCATTCCTATGTTCGTGGTCAGGTTTACGCGGGGCGCCAGGGCTATGCCTCCTCTTTGCAGGATGGCGTAGGCCCACAGGTAGCTCCAGGCATCTATCTCGCCCCGTCGTACCGCTTCCAGCTTTTGGCTGAAGAACGCCCCCAGGTAGGGGGGGGCTTGTTCCGGCCGCAGCTCAGGCACACGGTCGGTGGCTGTTAGCAGGGCCTCGGCCTCTTGATAAGCCGCCCACTTGTGCCGCCAGGTGGCCCAGCCCCACACGTGGGGGATCTGGCTGGCAAAGTAGCTATACGGGTGGTGCCGCATGTGCGGGTTGTACTGGTTGGTGCCAATGTGGTACACCTGGGGGTGATGCCAGTACCGCTCCAGTAGCTGGGTGCAGTAGGCGGGCATATCGGGCCCGGGCACGGTATCGTCTTCCAGAATGATGCCCGCTTCCTCGTGCGCAAAAAACCAGCTGATGGCGGCGGATACGCCCTGGCGGCAGCCCAGGTTCTGGTCGTGAAACAGGGTTTTGATCGCACAGGGCCAGTCTACCTGCTGCACCAGGGCGCGGGTTTCGGCCACACGTTCCGCTTCGCCGGGTTTGTGTGGGCGGGCAGCATCTCCGGCCCAGTACAGGCGGGTAGGGCGGTGCAGGCGCAGGGCCGCCAGCACCTGGGCCACGGTATCGGCCCGGTTGAAGGTAATGAGGAGAACCGGGGTTTCCAGGCTCATGCCAGCAGGGATTGGTAAAGGTCTGCATACATACGGCCGATCCGATCGGGGCTATAGGCCGCCATGGCCTGGCTGTGGGCTTGCTCACGGCCCAGGGGGTGGGCCATGGCGTGCTGTAGCAC
This sequence comes from Bacteroidota bacterium, assembly GCA_021300195.1. Taxonomy (NCBI): domain Bacteria; kingdom Pseudomonadati; phylum Bacteroidota; species Bacteroidota bacterium. The sequence continues at coordinate 24,328 of JAJTIE010000019.1, forward strand.
CTGGGCCAGGGCTGGTGCCGTGGCCTCCTGTGCCAGCCAGCCGCTGTGCCCGTGCGCTATCATCTCGGGGATGCCGCCCGTGGGCGTGGCCACTACGGGGGTGCCACAGGCCAGGCTTTCCATTACCATATTGGGCAGGTTGTCCTGCAGGCTGGGTACCAGGGTGTAGGTGGCCGCCCGATAGGCCTGCACCATCTGCCCGGCAGGCAGGCTGCCCAGGTGGGTGTGCAGGTAGCCCGGCGGCAGCTCAATGCCTTTTCGCCCTACTGTGAGCAGGTGAACGCCTGCACGAGCGGCCATGGGCAGCTGGGTCAGGGCCTGCTGTAGCAGGGCTCCCCCCTTACGGGGGTCCTGCAGGCTAGCGGCCCCGAACAGCAGGTAGGTGCCCTGCAGCGGCAGGCCAAGGGTCTGGCGTGCTGCCGCCGCAGGCCCCGGCGAAAATCGATCCGGCTCGATGGGGTTCGGTATGGGGTGGGCCGGTGCCCGAAACAGGCCCGATGCATCGGCGCACTTGGCCAGCCAGGCCGATGGGGTAACAATGTGCAGGTTGCGGGCCTGGGCATACAGCTGCTGCTTGTGGCGCCACTGGCGCTGGGTAAGGTCGTGCTGGTGTGGGTGGCGCAGCAGGGGGCACTGCCCGCAACCCGACAGGTAGCGCTCGCAGCCAGGTGCTGAGTGGCAGCCACCGGTGAAGGCCCACATATCATGCAGGGTCCACACTACGGGTTTACCCAAGGCCAGCAGTTTTTTTAGGCCAGTCAGGGAGAGAAAACCGTGATGAAACCAGTGCAGGTTCAGCACATCGGCCTGTAACACGGCGGGGTGCCGCCACAGGGGCAGGCCCACGGCAGCGCGGCTGAACATGAACATATCGGGGCGCCGCTTCAGCCGGGGTGCCATGGGTAGCACCTCCAGGGCCATCAGGGCTTTGGGGGGGAGCAGGCTACGGACACTATGCAGGTGTGGGCCAGGCTCGGCCTCGCGCGTTAGCAGGGCTGCCTCCAGCCCTATGGTGCGCTGGGCGGCGGCAATGCGCCGGGCGGATACGCCCGCGCCCCCCTGGGGCCAGGCGGTAAGGTGCAGTATACGCATAGCCGGTCAGGAGAATAGTGCGCCGGGTTTGGGTCCCTGTTTTTTGCCAAAGTGCTCGTAGGCCCGCTGGGTGGCTATGCGGCCCCGCTGGGTGCGCTGCAGGAAGCCCTGCATAATCAGGAAGGGCTCGTATACCTCTTCTATGGTCTCGGCCTCCTCGGCCACGGCAGTAGCCAGGGTGCCCAGGCCTACCGGCCCCCCACCGAATTTCTCGATCAGGGTGCGCAGGATGCGGGTATCCATTTCGTCCAGGCCCGCCTCATCCACGGCCAGGGCATCCAGTGCCATCTGGGCAATGTCTTGGGTTATCTCGCCTTGGCCCTTTATCATGGCAAAGTCTCGCGCACGGCGCAGCAGCCGGTTGGCTATACGTGGTGTGCCGCGGCTGCGGCGTGCCAGCTCCTGGGCCCCGCTGGCGGCTATGCCCACCTGTAGCACCTGGGCCGAGCGGATAATAATCCGGCTTAGCAGGTCGGCATCGTAGTACTCCAGCCGACACTGAATGCCGAAGCGGGCCAGCAGGGGCGAGGTGAGCAGCCCGGCACGGGTAGTGGCCCCTACCAGGGTGAAGGGGTTCAGGTTGATCTCTACCGAGCGGGCATTTGGCCCGGTCTCCAGCATGATGTCTATCTTGAAATCCTCCATGGCGCTGTATAGGTATTCCTCCACCACGGGGCTTAGGCGGTGTATTTCGTCTATAAACAGCACATCGCGCGGCTCCAGGCTGGTAAGCAGGCCGGCCAGATCTCCGGGTTTTTCCAGCACGGGGCCACTGGTGGTTTTTACCTCGCTGCCCAGCTCGCGGGCTATGATGTAGCTGAGGGTGGTTTTGCCCAGTCCTGGCGGACCATGCAGAATCACATGATCCAGAGCCTCGCCCCGCATGTTAGCTGCCTGCACAAAGATCTTCAGGTTCTCGATGATCTTAGGCTGGCCCGCAAACTCGCCAAAGCGCTGCGGGCGTAGCACCAGCTCTTCGCTGTCGGTCAGCCGGGCATTCAGGTCGAAGGATCTTTCCATACAGTTCGCTTCTCAGCACCGATCCAGGTGGTGGTACGGGCTTGGTGGTACGGGGATAACCACCCGGGCACTAAGCTAGCTAAAAAAATAGCGCCCGCCCTGGCTTGCACCGGATATAGCCATAGGCGGGGCTTGGAGGTAGGGGCAGCCCGGACTCTGCCCAATTGTTTCTGCACACATCGCAGCTGTTTTACAACGTACACCGATCGGCCCTAGTACTACCCGTAGGTGCTTTCGCGCTAATCGGTCTCATATTCAGCCTTTTGTTTATGTGTAAGATGAAACCAAAATACAAGATATATAACAGAGATTCCAGCTTTTTGTTGGATAATTTTCTGAATAAATTGTTAAAAATTGCAAATATGCTCGCTTACTGTGTCAGAGACTGGAACATTTGCTCCAGGCTTCGGTTTCGTGTTAGCGCGGCCAGGCTGTCGTCTGCTTTTATCTGCCCCTTGTGGATCAGTATAACGCGCTGGGCCACCGCTTCTACCTCGGGCAGTATGTGGCTGCTGAAGAGTACCGTCTTGGTACGGCCCACTTCCTTGATCAGGTTGCGGATTTCGATCACCTGGTTGGGGTCCAGGCCACTGGTGGGTTCATCCAGTATCAGCAGCTCCGGGTCGTGTATCAGTGCCTGGGCTATGCCCACACGCTGCCGGTAGCCCCGGCTTAGGGCACCTATCTTTTTGTGCTGCTCGTGCTGTAGGCCTGTTTGCGCTATCAGCTCGGCTATTCGCTGCCCCAGCTGTGCCCCCCTCAGCCCATACAGCCGGCCCGTGAAGCGCAAAAACTCGTGCACGTACATATCCAGGTACAGGGGGTTGTGCTCGGGCAGGTAGCCTATGCGGCGGCGCATCTCCAGGCTACCGGCCTCCAGCCCATCCAGCTGAGCTGTGCCTGCTGTAGGCTGTATGAAGCCGGTGATGATTTTCATCGTGGTGCTCTTGCCCGCCCCATTCGGCCCCAGAAATCCCACGATTTCGCCCTTTTCCATCCGGAACGAAACGCCGTCCAGGGCCTGCTGGCTGCCATAGGTTTTGCGCAGCGTGTCTACTATCAGTGCCATCGTGCAAAAATGGGAAACATCTATCAATGATTCTTTGTTTAGTTTGCACCGCCAACGCTGGTTTTTGCACACGCCTATGAATGTATACGAGGTCGAATTTGTATTTGACGAAGACGATAAGGAACCCCTGACCGTACAGGCTGCAGCGGGCGAAACAATCCTGGAGCTATGTGAGCAGAACAACATAGAGCTGCACCACAACTGCGGGGGGGTGTGTGCCTGCACTACCTGCCACGTGTATATAGAGGAGGGGATGGACTGCCTGTCTGAGATGAGCGAGAAGGAAGAAGACTACGTAGACCGCGCCATCAACCCCCGCATAGAGAGCCGCCTGGGCTGCCAGTGCGAGATCTATGGCCGCATCACCGTGCGCATACCCGACCAGTCTGTAATGATTGGGCACTAGCGTGCCGGCGTGCCCACACCCATTAATGCCATTGACCCTGAACCCGATACCATGACGAACCACTACGAGCCGCCCTATGGCTGGGCCGACCATGAGGATATTGCCCAGAAGTTGTACGAGAAGTTTGGCGACGATTTTAGCGAAGGGAAGATTTACCGCATCCGGTTTACCGACCTGCTGGACTGGGTGCTGGCGCTGCCGGGCTTTGAGGGTAAGCGCGAGGAGTGCAACGAGGGCCACCTGGAGCAGATACAGAGCGCCTGGGTGTACGAGTGGCGCGACAATCAAAACTAGAAATACCACCGCTACCCGGCCCACGCTACGGATACGTAAGGCGGTAGACAAAAAACCCCTCTATACCTGTGCGATTGCCCAGGTAGCTGCACAGGTCTTGCCCCACCACCAGCCTGCCTGCCAGGCTGCTACTGTGCGTTAGCCGCAGCCCGCCTGTTTCCGCATCGCGTTCCACAAAGCCCAGGTGGCTGATATCCAGGCCAGCCTGGGTGCTCGCAAAGGCGATGATGTCTCCGGTCTGTGCCAGCTCGGCATAGCGCTCGTATACCTGGTGTGGGTAGTAGAAGCGCCGGGCCACACTTAGCTGCTGCTCATAGTGCACTACACGCTGCCAGTCTTGCACCCCTGGGTAGCGTGCGCGGTGGGTGCTCATGTAGGATATAGGCTTGTGATAAGGCTCGCCATTCAGGGCGGCCACATCCTGCACCAGCCCATACTGCCGCAGCTGCTCCATGGCCTGGGTGAAGTAGAAGAGCCGATCTTCCCACCGGCAGTTCACCCCCCGGTCGTAGCGGATGTGGTCTAGCACATACTTATACCGTTCCAGGATCTCCGCATCCCGCATGTGGTGCACGTGCTCGGCTAGCATGTGCTGTGTTAGGTACAGGGCCAGCAGGTTCTCCACAAAGGTCAGGCAGTCCATCTGCTCCAGGTTGATGAGGGTCTGGCCGGCCTGGCTGCCCTTGCCCCCACTGCCATAGGGTACGGCCTGCAGCTGGCTGTGGTGCGCCAGGTAGAAAGCTGCAAACCCCCCGCCAGAGGCGCCCGCCCCGGCGGGGGCACGCACAATGGCGCACACGGTGGCTGCAGACTGGCCCACACAGTAGGCACCCGGCACAGTGGGCTGTGCCAGGCACTGCCCGGGTAGGCAGCCTAGCAGCCCTGCCAGCAGGCCTGCCAGGCGGTGTAGCCCCCGCCGCTTAATGATCGAAGGCGGCAAACAGGCGGTCATTGAAGTAGTAACGATCCATCCCGTCTAACAAAAGCGTGCCCAGGTCTACCGGCCAGAGGGGGATGGCCAGCACCAGGTAGCCCGCCGTCAGCAGCGGCTTCCGGGCCCCCAGGTAGTAGCGGTGTGCGGCCACAAAGCCTGCAAAGAGGCAGAGCGCAAGGGCAACCCCCTTTTTCTTCCAAGCCCTGGGCTTCCGGCGGGCTGCGGGGTCCTCCTCGGTAGGGGTAGGGGGCTGGGCCCTTCCTGGTGCCCCTACAGCCTGCTGGGGCTGGTGCAGGCATTCGGCCTGGCTGGGCCTGGTTGCGGCCTGGTGGCCCGGGGCTACCCCTGCCTGCAGGCGGGATGCAAGTAGGCAGAGGGCGACAAGCAGCAGGCAGCAAAGCACTTTCATGCCCATAATAATACGGAAAATATCCTGGGCTGCGTAGCAATGCTGCATCGGCCTGTAGCCTAAAAGCGCCTCAGATGCATCAGGGCCGCCTTTTCAGGGGCTACGCACCTGGTATTCGCAAAATTTAGCCATTCTTATTTGACACCTGGGCTCGCAGTGCGTAGCTTTGCCACGGCAAGGGTGTACGGCCAGATCCCGGCTAACTCCGTCAGGTCCGGAAGGAAGCAGCGGTCGCTGGTTGATCGGTGCGATACACTCCTTGCTTTTTTTATTTTTTGCCTGTCGGCTGCCATTCATTCCCCTCGCTATCTCTCCACGCTATTTTTTTGGTCATGAAGTTCTTCCTCGATACAGCCAATCTGGATGAAATACAAGATGCCCAGAGCCTGGGCCTGCTGGATGGTATCACCACCAACCCCTCGCTAATGGCCCGAGAGGGAGTACAGGACGTAGAGGCGCATTACCTGAAGATATGCCAACTGGTGGAGGGTGACATAAGTGCCGAGGTGATAGCCACGGACTATGCCGGCATGCTGGACGAGGGCCGAAAACTGGCCCGCCTGCACGAGAATATTGTGGTAAAGATCCCTTTCATCAAGGAAGGAGTACGCGCCATACGCACCCTGGCCGATGAAGGCATTCGTACCAACTGTACACTGATATTCAGCCCCATGCAGGCCCTGCTGGCTGCCAAGGCCGGGGCCAGCTATGTGAGCCCCTTTATTGGCCGGCTGGATGATATTGCGCACGACGGCATGGACCTGATTGCCCAGATCCGCACCATTTTTGACAACTATGGCTACGACTGCGAGATACTGGCCGCCAGCACCCGCCACACCCTGCACATTGTGCAGTGTGCCGAGGAAGGTGCCGACGTGGTAACCCTGCCCTACAAGGTGTTTATGGGCCTTTTCAACCATCCGCTTACGGATATTGGCCTGAAGCAGTTTTTGGCAGACCACGCCAAAAGCCACAAGGTTTAGCCCCAGCTAGCACCAAGCCGCATAGCCCGGGTACGGGGCTGCCAAGCTCGAGGGAGGAAAAAGTAGCTGACCTCTACTTTTCTTATCCTGTTTTATCCTACATTGAGGTATCTGGCGCGGGCATACGCGTGCGGAGAAAGGGTTGGATGAACAAAACCTCAGGCGTTGCACAGGCTTTTCGAACCCCAGCACAGTAGGGTCATTCACCAGAATGATCACTTTCGTATCTGGCACAATCGTCGCCTTCAGTCAATCGTTCTCGTTCATCTGGCCCCGCCCAGCAGTGGTTTGTTTCGAGACTGCCTGCAAAAGTTGGTAGAGGCTTATGAATATTCAAAGGCGAGCCAGGAAGCCCTGCACCTTATTTCGGATGCACGCCTATTCCGGCTGGCAGCCGCCAATGATATGGCGTGGACGGCCACCCACATATTATCCCGGCTTGCCACATCCGGCCTCAGGCACTTTGCCATTGTAGCCCCGCCCGAGCCACAGCGCACGGCCATTGTGTGCCTGCAGGAGCCCGCCGAAGTACTGGGCATACAGCTACACTGGTACGAGAGCGTGCCCGAGGTGCTGGTCCACTTTCATCCCATCGGGCATTAGGCGAGCAGAATCCTGGTTTTGTCGCCTGCCACGGGGCATGTCCCGTTTCTTTTGTTAGCTTGCCAAACCGAAAAGATCCCGCCCTCTACTCTTGTATCATGCACATAGCCATTGCCGGTAATATAGGCTCGGGTAAAACCACGTTGGCAGGCCTGCTGGCCAAGCACCTGCAGTTTGATGTACTGTATGAAGACCCAAGTACCAATCCCTACATCTACGACTTTTACCAGGACATGCAGCGCTGGAGCTTCAATCTTCAGGTCAGTTTTCTGAATGCCCGTGTAAAACAGAGCCTACAGGTTCACCAGCGGCTGCATGTGGTGCAAGACCGCACCATCTACGAGGATGCCGAGATTTTTGCCCCCAACCTGCTGAGTATGGGCCTGCTTACCCAGCGCGACTACGAAACCTACCGCACCCTGTACGAAAGCGTGCGCCAACTGATAGCCCCCCCCGATGTAGTCATTTATCTGCGGGGCAGCATAGCCACCCTGGTAGACCAGATTGCACAGCGAAACCGCGAGTACGAAGACAGCATCCGCATAGACTACCTGCGAAAGCTGAACGAACGCTACGAAGACTGGTATCAGTCCTACGAGCTGGGCCGAAAACTCGACTTTGATGTAGACGACCTCAAGTTCCACACGCAGGCCGAGGATCTGGGCGTTATCCTGAACGCGATAAATGCAGAAATAGGTGGACTCTTTGGCCGCTAGTCTTACCTTTGCACCCATTCGTTTTTTTATCACAATCGTTTCGCGTACCGGTGGCCGAAGAAGCAACTAAACATCCCCTGCCCAACCGCAGGCAGCTCCGTGTAAAGATCATGCAGGCCATTTATGCCGTCTTTAGCAGCGGAAACTCCGCGCACGAAGTATTTGGGCACCTGCTAGAGGCCACCTACAAGCCCTTTAGAGAAGCGGGCAAAACTGATGAGGCGGTGCGTGAGGATGCCGAGTTTATCCACCAGCTGTACTACGGCACCCTGAAGGAGCAGCAAGAAATGGAGCTGCTGATCACCCAAAAACTGGAAAAGTGGGACCTGAAGCGTGTAGCCCTGATAGACCGTATCCTGATCCTGATGGGCCTGTACGAGCTGCTGCAGTTTCCTGAAATTCCCATCAAGGTCTCAATCAACGAATACATCGAGATCGCCAAAAACTTCAGTACCGAAAAGAGCAGCCAGTTTGTAAACGGCGTGCTGGATGCCATACAAAGGGAGCTAAAGGCCGAAAACAAAATAAAGAAGGTGGGCCGTGGCCTGCTGGAAAACAGCTAATTTCGCCCCACTTAAGTCTATTCAACGTCCATTCAACCCCTAACCCAAGACCGCCATGAATCGCACCAACGCCATCTTGACCGCCTTCCTGACCGGAGTAGCCACGGGTGCCGTACTCGGGGTGCTGTATGCGCCAGACAGCGGCAAAAATACCCGCGAAAAACTGCGCCTGCAGCTTAACAAATATGCAGGCCAGCTGCGCCTGCTGGTAAACCGGAAGAAAGAGGAAATACAAAGTGGTACCTACCCCACCAGCTACAAGGAGCAGGAGGACTACAAAAAGGCAGAGGAACTTTTGTTTGAAGTAGAGAGTATTCTGGATGAGTTGAAGCAAAAATCTCAATCCTGATGAAAGCATATACCCTTTGGCTAGGCCTGCTCCTGCTGGGCCTTGCAGGCTGTGGTGAGGACAAAACGCCGAATGTGGCAACTACACCCCAAGCTGAAAACCCGGAAGCCCAAGCTGCGGATGAACAGGCGGACACTGCGGCGGCGGATGAGCCGCAGACGGCCACAGCACCCACTGGAGAAGGCCCTGCGCAGCAAGCCGCCCAGGCCACGCCCCCCGCATCCAAACAGGTGGATGGCCCGGCGCAGCTGCAGTTCGCTACCCTGAAGCACGACTTCGGCCTGCGGCCCGTGGGCGACTCTGTGGTTACCTACTACCCCTACCAGAATGTGGGCACCAAGCCCATCTCCATCACCAAGGCTAAGCCTACCTGCAGCTGTACCGGTGTGCAGTACCCCACAGGTACCATAGCCCCGGGTGCCCGCGGAAAAATCAGGGTGTCTTATCCCACTGTGGGCAAAGAGGGGCAGTTTGCTAACAAGAGCGTCTTTATCTTTACCGATGCAGACAAGAAACCGATAGAACTGAAATTCTCACTCGAAGTAGAAGAAAAATGAAAACCCTGATCTTTATTCTGGCATTCGGCAGCCTGGTGGCAGGCTGCAAAGAGGCTGAACAGCCCGCCCACGATGCGGTAGCCGAATCGGCCCCTGATGGCGTGGAAGAAAATGAGACCGTAGATGCCAAACGCATGCCACGCACCAGCATCCGGTTCGAAGCCTATACCCACGACTTTGGCACCCTGCAGGAGGGCGCACCGGCCAAGCACCGCTTCACCTTTACCAACGAGGGGAAACACCCCCTGCACCTGGGGCACGTAGAGGCTAGCTGCGGCTGCACCACCCCCCAGTGGAGCAAGGATGCCATAGCACCGGGTGCGCAGGGTTTTATTGATGTAGAGTTCAACAGCCGTGGCAAGCGGGGGCAGACGTTCAACAAGACCATTACCGTGCATGCCAATACCCAACCCGAAGTAACCAAGTTATCCATTACCGGAGAAGTACAATAAAATGACATTGACTACGATCCTGCTACAAGATGCTGCCCAAGGTGGTGGCCCTATGCAAATCATTCTGCTCGTTGGCATCATGGTGGTTTTCTACTTTTTCATGATCCGCCCACAGATGCAGCGCCAGAAGAAGGAGAAAGAGTTTCGCAAAAACCTGCAAAAGGGCGACAAGATCGTTACCCTGGGTGGCATCCACGGCCGCATCCTCAGCATTGAGGACAATACCGTATTGGTAGAAGTGGACGACAGCGTAAAAATGCGCTTTGAGAAAGCCGCTATACGCGAGCGGCAAGATGCCGCTGGCAGCGCTCAGAAATAAGCACTATCTTGGTGCATGCTTCGCCGGTTACGCTTCTTGCTCTATCTGGGCGTTACCTTTCTGCTATGGCTTTCTATACAGCTAACGGCAGACTACACCGTGGTGCTGGAAGTGCCGGTAAAGTATGCCAATATCCCCGCCAAGCTGAAGCTTACCCGCTCCCTGCCCGATCATTTTCAGATTCAGGTAAAGGGACAGGGGCAAGACCTCATCCTGCCGTATCTCGGTATCTTTCAGGATACGGTAGAGGTGGACCTGCGGCAGGCTGTGCAGCAGGGCAGGCTACTAACAGGTACGCTGGGCGATCATTTTAAGGCCCAGTTTCCAGACTCTTACACCATACTGGGTATTGTGCCGGAGGCTGTGCCTATCTACTTTGTAGAGAAAGTGCAGAAGCGTGTGCCCGTAGTACCCCGTATCTCTATCAAGACGGATGCCGGCTACTATGTGTCTCGCACCGTACAGGTGGAACCAGATTCGGTGCTTATCTACGGGGCCGAGGACGACCTGGCCAGCCACTACAGCTGGCCTACCGAGGAGGTGGTGATAGACCAAATCCACGAGAGTGGGCAGCTAAGTCTATCCCTGGCCCGCGATCAGGACGTGCTGGTTAGCCAGAGCAAAGTAAAGGCCATATACCGGGTAGATAGGCTAACAGAGGTGAGCCGCGAGCTAAAAGTAACCGTGGATGACATGCCACCCAATGAGCAGGTGCGCATCCTGCCCAGCCGGGTAATGGTGCACTACCTGGTACCGCTCGACCGATACGATTCCTTCTCTCACATACCTATTAAGGTAGAGGTGTATGCAGACGAGATGCTGCCTGGGGCTAGCCATGTAGTGCCCCATGTAAAGGGCCTTCCTGCCTACCTCATTGGGGTGCGCACCGATCCGCCCGTCATTCGTTTCGTAAAGCAAGTGCGGCCATGAAAACCATTGGCATAACCGGTGGAATAGGCAGTGGCAAGTCTACCGTGTGCCGCCAGCTGGCGGGCATGGGCTACCCGGTTTTCCACTCCGATGCGGAGAGCAAGCGCCTGCTGAATGAGGACCCCCAGGCCCGTGCGGAGGTGCTGGAGGCTTTTGGCCAGCAGGCCTATTCCGATGGCCAGCTCAACCGTGCCTGGCTGGCCAGGCAGGTGTTTGCAGATCCGGCCGCCCTGCAGGTGCTCAACCGGATAGCCCATCCGGCTGTGGGCCGTGCCTTCCGTGCCTGGCAGGCTGCACACGCCGCCTCTCCGCTGGGGTTCAAGGAGGCGGCTATCCTATACGAGGCCGGCGTGGCTGCCGAACTGGATGCTGTTGTAGTAGTAAGCTGCCCCCTGGAGGAGCGCATCCGCCGCGTAATGGCCCGCGACCAGGTGGGCAGGGAGGAAGTGTTGGCACGCATGGAGCGGCAGTGGCCCGAGGAACGAAAACTGGCCCTGGCGGACTATGTGATTGTAAATGATGGTACCCAGCCCCTACAGCCCCAGTTGGACCAGCTTATTGCGGCACTGCACCAGCAGCCCCCGCTGATAGACGGGTAAGACCGCTAGGATTTTTTACCCAGAATGGCCAGGGGTACGATCATCTCCTCCAGGCTGATGCCCCCATGCTGAAACGTATCTGCATACAGGTTTACAAACTTGTTGTAGTTGTTTGGGTACACAAAATACCCGTCCTCCAGGCAGAAGGCATAGCTGCCCGACACCGTGCTGACCGGTAGCCGAATGTCTCCGGGCTTGCGCACGCCCATAATGCGGCGATCTTTCTCGTCATAGTTCAGGTTTCGCCCCTGTTTGTATCGCAGGTTGGTTGTCGTCTCCCGGTCTCCCACAATCTTGAGGGGGCGGCGTACCCGGGTTACACCATGGTCGGTAGTCAGTACGATGGTTACATCCTCTCGTGCCAGGCGCTCCAGGGCCGTCAGCAGGGCCGAGTGCTGCAGCCAGCTTTTGCTTATCGACCGCAGGGCTGCCTCGTCTGGTGCCAGCTCGCGGATGATGGTCATCTCGCTGCGTGCATGGGCCAGCATGTCGATAAAGTTGATCACTACGGCATTCAGCTCATTATTCAGCTGGTTGCCCACGTTCTGCGCCCAGTCCTTCATCTGGTCTGCATGCAGGATCTTGGTATAGCTCCAGCGCAGGTTTTTGCGCTCCCGCTTTAGCAGTTCGGCCAGCAGCTCCTCCTCGTACAGGTTTTTTCCCCCTTCTTCGCTGTCATGCACCCAGTACTGGGGATACTTCCGGGCTATCTCCTCGGGGAAAAGGCCGCTAAAGATGCTGTTTCGGGCATACTGGGTGGCTGTGGGCAGGATAGCCAGGTAGGTTTCCTCCTGCAGCAGGCGGAAGTATTGGCTGATGATGGGTAAAAAGGTTCGCCACTGGTCATAGCGCAGGCAGTCTATCAGCAGGAAGAAAACTGGCTTGTCGCCCAGCTGGGGCAGCACCCGCCTGGGGAATAGGTCGGGGCTCATCAGCACCCGCTCTCCGGCAGGCTGCTGCACCCAGCTTTGGTAGTTTTTGGCTACAAATTTTCCGAACTGTGTATTGGCTTCGGCAAACTGGCTATTCAGCACCTCGCGCATGCCTATATCCTGGCTATCCTGTAGCTCCAGGTCCCAGTGCACCAGCTTTCCATATACCTCCATCCACTCTGCCACGCTCAGGTTCTCCATAAAGCGCAGGGCTATCTGGGTGAAGTCCTTCCGGTAGTTGCGGCTCGACTTTTCGCTCACCAGCTGCTTGCCGTCCAGCAGCTTTTTCACGCTCAGCAGCACCTGGTTCGGGTTAACAGGTTTTATCAGGTAGTCGGCTATCTTACTGCCTATGGCTTCCTCCATCACCTGCTCCTCCTCGCTCTTGGTTATCATCACCACTGGCACATGGGGGCGCTTGGCCTTTATCTGCTCCAGGGTTTCCAGGCCGCTGAGGCCCGGCATATTTTCATCCAGGAAGATAACGTCATAGGCTTCGGTCTCCAGCTTCTCCACAGCCGTTTCACCATCGGTTACGGTGTCTACCCGAAATCCCTTTTGCTCCAGCAGCAGGATTTGCGGTTTGAGGAGGGCCACCTCATCATCTACCCATAGGATGCTAGGCATAGGTATCGTATATAAAATAGGGCCTCAAGTTAGGCATTACCCTATGAACGAAACCTGGCCAGGCGTGGTGTACGCAGGTTAAAATTTTTCGCTCCCAGGGGTAGCCTCGGCTGGCTTGGCTCTCCGGGGTGCTACAGCCAGCTGGCTTTTGTGCCAAAGTGGGTATCGAACACCAGGTCCTCCAGCGCATGCCGCTTGCGGGCGGCCTCTTCCGCCTCGCGCAGGCCGCCGGTGGGCAGTATGGCCGGTGTGCCCAGGTAGCCCAGGCAGAAGGCTGCGGCGGGCACATAGCCCTGGGGCAGCTCGAATGTTTCTATCGCTTTTTTGCGGTCGAATCCGCCCATCTGGTGCACATACAGGTCTTGCAGCGTGGCCTGCAGGCTCAGGCTGCTCATGGCCTGCCCACAGTCGTACAGGTGGTAGGGGTTGGGCTGGCCGGTTCGGTCCGAAGTTTCCTTGGCCACCACCAGGCCGAGCACCGGGGCTGGGCCCATGGCCACCCACTGCTGGTTGGCCTCTACCAGGCAGCTGGCAATGCGGCTATACACCTCGGGGCTTAGGTCCCGCAGGCCCAGGATGAACCGCCAGGGCTGATCGTTGTAGCTGCTGGGTGCCCAGCTGGCTGCCTCTAGCAGCAGGCGCAGCTGGTCTGTTGGCACGGGTTTATCCAGGAAGGCGCGGGGGCTCCAGCGGTGGCGGATTTCTTTCAGAATAGTAGTTGAGAGGGGGGCAACTTTGGGATCAGACATAAAGTATATGTTGGTACATCGTTTTAGGTAAAATTTCGAGTTCGGCAAAAAAGTTCGATAAAGGCAGGCCAGTAGGAAAAAAACTAGGGCCCCTCGATGGCTCCAATGTCGCGAATGCCCCGGGCTGCCTGGTCTAGCAGGTCGGTAGTGGTGGCGGTGAGCGGGCTGCCTGCATTGATGAGCGGGCTGCCTGCCAGGGGGGCAAAAAGGCGGTTGCGCGGAGCCTGAAACAATGGATCCTGGTTAAACTGGTTTGTGCCACTACCAGCTTCAAATACATCTGCCTTTAGCAGGCAGTATTCAAAGGAGAGGACCGGCAGGGGGCCCCCAAAGTTTCGGAAGTCCACGCCAAACTCATTTGTTTTGCTCCCCCAGATGACCGTGTTGCTGAATACAACCTCGGTGGGGAAGCTTGTATTTACCGCTTGGCCGCTGCCATCCTGGCCGCTGAGGAAGTTGCTGAGGGCTACGGCCGGCTGGTTGCCACTACTCACCTGGTCATAGTCGGCAAGGGTGCAGTTGTTGAACGCATACAGCCCGCCGAAGAAGAGGCCCACCACGCTCTGTCCGGCGTTGTAGGCCAGCACATTCTCGGCCAGGATGCTGGGCTGGCTGCTACTACTGCTGCTGGCTCCCAGGCCCAGGATGGCAAAGTTGCTGAAGTTGCGCAGCTCCACATTGCGCAGTCGTACCTTGGGCTCGCTGTTTGAGTTCGGGATCGAGTCTACACGTATCCCGATGCTTGCATTCTTGAGCAGCAGGTTCTGCACCACCGAGCCCTGGCTCAGGCGGGTGAAGTGGATGCCGCCCCACAGGCCGGCTGTTTCCTGCCAGTCTACGTCGAAGGTGCGGCCCAGGCGGAAGTTGCTCATCTGTACCCGGCTCTGCGGTGTGCCCTGTATGCTGAGCTTGCCCAGTACCTGGATCTGGCTTGTGAAGTTGAAGTTTTCATCCTGCCGGGCCGTGAAGAAGAGCCGCGCACCCGCGGGTATGGTCAGCTCGCACCCCTCGGCTACCCGCATATAGCCGTCTACTACAATGGGTTTATCTGTGGGTAGGGTGCTGTTGCAGGCCAGTACCGAGTCTGAGATCAGGTACGCATCCAGCACATGGGCGTAGAGCACCACTTCCTCCACGCGGCCGTCGGTCTCTATCCGCAGCACGTCGGTTACGTCCTCATCCTGCTCCCGGGTGGTGATGCGGGTGCGGAAAAAGCAGTACAGGCTGTCTCCCCGCCCCAGCTCTATCTGTTCGTGCCGCTGGGCTTCCACGCCATTCAGGATCAGGCGAAAGGGCGACTGCTGGCCGCCGCCCACGTAGATGGCCGAGATACGCAGGGCACCGCCCGAGCGGTTGTAGAGCAGCAGGCGCTGGGTGGGGCTCTGCTGGGTGGTGAAGAGGGTGTCGAAGCGGACACTGTCGCGCGAGGCATCCACCTCCCCGCTGGTAGAGAAATTTTCGGGTCGCTCGCAGGCTGCCAGCAGCCCCATCAGCAGCAGGATGGGGCCAAGCAGGGCCGGTGCATACAGCATGCGCATGCCCCCATAACGATGTGGACGGAGATGTGGTATGTGGCTAGACAGAGCCTGCATATAAGGGGCGATAGGGGCGGGCGATAAATGCAGCTGATGGACGGGGGGTGATGCCGTACTGGGCCGCCCTAGGCGGGTTTCATTTTGTTGAAAAAAGCCTTCAATTGCTCGCGCGGTGCCATTTGGGCAATGTAGTTGAACTCGGCACCCTGCAGGCGCTCTCCACCGTCTATCACCACACATTCTCCGGTTATGTAGGGTGCCAGGTCGCTCATCAGGAACACGGCCAGGTTGGCTATCTCCCATTTCTCGCCTACACGGCCGGTAGGCAGCTTGCCTACATAGGCCTGCTCAAACTGCTGGCTGGGCATCAGGCGGCTCCAGGCCCCCTCGGTGGGGAAGGGCCCCGGCGCAATGCTATTTACCCGAATGCCATAGGTGGCCCACTCGTAGGCCAGGCTGTTGGTAAGGGCGTATACGCCCGCCTTGGCACAGGCACTGGGTAGCACAAATGCCCCGCCAGTTTCGGTATAGGTGGTAACAATGCTGATAACGCTACCGGGCAGCTTTTGCTCGATCAGCCGCTTGCCAAAGTGCTGGGTACAGTTAAAGGTACCATGCAGCACAATGTCCACAATAGCCTTGAAGCCGTTGGGGCTCAGGTCTTCGCTGGCTGCCAGAAAGTTGGCACCGGCGTTGTTCATCAGGCCATTGATGGGGCCTAGCTGGGCGGTGGCGTGGTCAAACATGCGGCCCACCGCCTCGTAGTCTCGTATGTCGGTAGCATAGGTTAGCACCTGGGTGCCATGGCTACGGATGCGTTCTGCGGCGGCATCCAGGGTGGCCTGTGTTCGGCCACATAGTACCAGGTTTGCCCCCAGTTCGGCATATCGTTCCGCAAAGGCCGCCCCCAGGCCGCCACCGCCGCCGGTTATCAGGATGTTTTTGCCTTTCAGGGTGTCTTGGGTAAACATAGGCGTGTTATTGAGCCGAAAGATAGGCATTCTGTGGGCATGGGCCAGCGGTGTGGCCTAGGCCGATGCCTCGGCTACCAGTTGCTCCAGGATGCGGAATACGGCAGGACAGATTTCCGCATTCTTTAGCGTGAGGGTTAGGATGCCCTGCATCTGTTTCCGGTCGGTATGCGGATACGCGCGGCAGGCCAGTGGGCGCTCTGCGTATACGCTGCAGTGGTTGTCTGTGCCCAGAAAGGGGCAGGGGGCCTGCCGCAGCACCCAGTCTCCGTCCTCATCCCGGTGCAGGTATTGGGCTACCAGTTCGGCTTCCTTTATCCGCAGGTGGCGTGCTAGGCGGCGTATGTCGGCCTCGCGAAACAGCGGGCTGGTGGTGCGGCAGCAGTTGGCACAGCTCAGGCAGTCTATCTCGGCAAAGGCTTCTTCGTGCGCGCTATGAAAGCGCTCGTCTACCTTCCTGGCCGGCAGCGTGGCCAGCTGGCGCATCAGTTTTTGGTGCGATTTCTTTCGGGCCAGGGCCAGGCTACGCTGCTGCTGGGGGTCCGGGTTCATGGGGGGAGGTATGTGGGCTAAGAGAATGAGCGGTAGTAGCGCAGCTGGGTTTCCAGGCTGCGCAGCCCGGTAGGCATCACCCGCCTCAGGCGGTAGCGCTGTGCGTCTATCCGGTTCAGCCGATTAATGCCTGCCCGGGTGGTAAAGGCAAACTGAACCATATTGCCCTGGGTAGCGGGCTGGCTGTAGTCGCCATTCGGGTAGGCCAGTATGGGTAGGGGCTGGGTGCCCAGGCCGGTCAGGGTCTGCCAGTTTTCATGCAGCTCTGCCTGGCAGGCAATGGCATCCAGATGGTGCAGGTGCTGGTGGCTGTGCCCGTGCAGGCCTAGCCAGGCCAGGGGGTGGGCATCCAGCTGCTGCAGCTCGGTGGCAGTCAGGGGGCGGTCTAGCTCCCCCACGGGCTGTAGGGCTTCGGGGCCATACTGCTCCAGCAGGGCCTCCTCCACCTCTTGCGGGGGCAGCTGTTTCAGCCGTTCTATGTGCCGATAGATGGCCTTTATGGGCCAGCCCATGTCTCGGGTGGCACGCCATACTACATCCCACCACCAGGCCTTTTGCTGTAGGCAGTGTGCAGTGTTTACACAGTATAGGGCGCTCAGCCCATGCCGCTCCAGGACGGGTAGGGCAAGGTGGGTATTGGCATAGCCGTCGTCGAAGGTGATCAGCAGGTGGCTGTGCCGGGCATCCAGCTGCGCCAGCCTGTCGGGGTCTGCAGGCCGGTATCCATTGGCCAGCAGGGCAGCCAGGAGTTTGTCCAGCTGGGCTACGGTAAGGGGCTGAAAAGGCAGGAAGGGTAGCTCCTCCGGGTTCTGCCATTCGGGCAGCAGCTGGTGTAGGGCCAGCACCAGCAGGTGGGGGCGCTGGGGGCGGATTCGCAGGTGGGCAAGCCGGGCGCGGAGGTGCATGGGGGGCGGGGCTAACGGTAACTAGAAAGTGTCTTGCTGGCCCTGAATTAGGCCAAAGTCCCGTGCCGCAAAGATAGCCCCGTTCAGGCTACGCCAAACGAAGGGCGTGGGGATTCTTTTTTTTCGGTGGAGCAGGCTAGCCAGGGGATGCCCCGGCAGGTATTCCAGGCGAAGCAGGGGCACCCCCAGCCGTGCGCGAAAGTGCTGGAGTGCCGAGCGGGATGCCGTGGCAGCCATGCCCCCCACCGCCCCATAGCAGATGCGCAGGGGCCCCCGCCGCCACTGCCTCCGCAGGCCCCAAACCCCATCCTGCTCTACCAGGGCGGTGCCATGCTTGTGCTGCTGATAGGCCAGCAGGTCTTCCTGATCGGCCGTTACCAGGGCCGCAACCGGCGGGACCAGTGGGCGCGCAGTAGGGTGCCGCCTCCACAGCCAGCTGCAATAATGAAAGGGCTGCTGGCCGAAGCCCAGCCGCTGGGTGAAGATGGGCAGGCTCTGCACATTGGGGTAGCCAATGATAAGCTGGGCCTGTGTACGCAGCCGGGCTGCAGCCTCCTCCTGTATGGCCGAGAAGTGGCCCTGGCCGCTGTGGCTGGGTAGGGTACTGCTGAAACTACTCTGGTAAGCCGGAAGGGGCCCCCCCGCAGTATGTAGCTGCTGAGGCAAGAAAGCATTAAAGGCCACGAGCTGAGCACCGATGTAGCTGCCCAGATACAGGGCACGGCTGCCGAAGAGGTCGGGGGCCAGTGTGCGCAGGCAGTGGTCCCAGTTGGGCAGGGTGGCACCATAGCTGGCTGCCAGCAGCTCCTGCAGCGCTAGCAGCTCCGTGGTGGTGTGCAGAGAGAGCGCGCGCAGCGTGATGGGAGCTTTGCCTGCCACTACACTTCTACCCCGATGAACACGATGTCGTCCGTCTGTTCCTGTTCACCTTTCCATTGCGCCAGGGCCGCCTCCAGCTGCTGCTGCTGCTGCTGCAGGGGTAGGTTGGCACTTTGGGTAATGATTTCGCGGATGCGCTGTAGCGAAAACTTCCGCGACTTTTCTCCGCCAAACTGATCGGGCATGCCATCGGAGAAGATGTAGAGCCGGTCGCCTGGCTGCAGGGCTATTTCATGGCCCTCTATGGTATTGTTTCCGTAGTTTTTGCTGCCCAGAAAGACCTTGCTGCCTGCATATTCGCTCAGCTCGCCCTGGCGGTAGAGGAAGAGGGGCCGCTGGGCGGCGGCAAACTGTACCCGTGTGCGTGCGTGGTCGAACACCAGGATGGCCAAGTCCATGCCATCGGCGGTTTTACTATCGGGTTTATCCTGGCCCAGTGCTACACGGATGCGCTGGTCCAGCTTGTTCAGTATGTCCGCTGGGTTTAGTGTGTGTTCGCCTTCCACGATTTGGCTGAGGAAGGTAGAGCCAATGATGCTCATGAAGGCTCCGGGCACGCCATGGCCCGTACAGTCTACCGCAGCCAGCACAAACTTGTCTTGGTACTCCACCCACCAGTAGAAGTCGCCCGAAACAATGTCTCGGGGCATAAAGACCAGCATGTTGTCTTTGAAGTGTCGGGCCAGTGTGTCGGGCTCGGGCATAAAAGCATGCTGGATGCGCTGGGCATACACAAAGGAGGCCAGTATATCCTCGTTCTTCTTTTCGATGATGTTGTGCTGCTGCTCCACCAGTTCTTTTTCCTTGCGCAGTTCCTCGGTGCGCCGGTTCACCAGGGCTTCCAGTTTTCTGTTTCGGCGTTGCAGGCGTGCAGCATTCAGGCGCAAGAGGCCAAATATCAGCGCCGCGGCCAGCAGCACATAGGCAATGTAGGCGTAGATGCTGCGATACCAAGGGGGCCGGATGGTAAAGGAATAGCGTTCTACCTCGCTGATTTCGCCAAAGGCATTCCGCGCTCGCACCAGGAAGGTGTAGCTGCCCTCGGATAGATTGGGGTAGCGGATGGCACTACCACCACTTACCCAGGCACTCCACTCCTTGTCTAGCCCCTCCAGCCGATATTGATAGCGGTTGGCCTGCGGGTTGATGTACGAGGTGGCTCCGATAAAAAACACCATACTGTTCAGGCCATAGTCCAGGCGCTGCATGAACCGATCGGTCTGGCTCAGGCTAATCTCTCCCTGGTCATTCCAGTAATACCCCTGGTACAAAACCGAGTCTCGTCCTGCGGTTACCAGGCGGATTAGTGGGCTGAAACGCTCCTTTTTGGTAGAAACAGTCCGCTTGTTGTTTATGCGGATCAGCTTGTCCTGAAAGGCAAGCCAGGTATTGCCTGCGCTCGAGTATATGCTACTGGCTTTTTCGTCGAACATGTAGGCTACAGACACGCTGTCTACGGCAAAGCGGCCGTCTCGTACCCGAATCTTGTAGATGCCGAGGGCACTGTATAGCCATAGTGCATCCGGGCCGGCGGGGTCCAGGTTGGCCAGGCCCCCGCTGCTGAGCTGGTTTAGCAGGGCATCTTTTTCAAAGCCCTTTTCTGTTTTGGTAAAGATGCCTTCATCGGTGGCGAGTACCAGCCGGTTCTGAATACTGCTTACGCGTACAAAACCGTCTGGCAGCCCATACTTGCCTGCCAGGCGGGTTAGGGTGGGTTGGGCTTTTTGATACCCCTCCAGCTTGATAAGGCCGCGAAACGTGGAACCCAGCCACAGGCTGCCATCCTTTAGTTCCACCACCGAGTTCAGCTCCTCCTGGCTACCGGGTACAGCGCGTGCGGTGCCGTACACCCCTCCACCCTGGTGGCGTAGGGTATACAGGCCATTTTTGGTAGCGGCAAAGAGTAGCCCCCGGGTATTTTCGCTCGCAAAAAGCCCGGTCGTATACTCCTCCAGCAGCAGGGTGGCCCGGCCGTCTGTAATGTCATACACCCCGGCACTGGTGGCAGCCAGCATCCGGCCATCCGTCTGCAGCAGGTCCCAGCACTCGGTCTCATCCTGCCCTATGGCCTGGTAGCTGCTTGGCTGTTCAATATCAGCGTAATAGAGCGCATTGTTGGTGGCAACGTATACGGTGCCACGCATCTCTTCTATGGCGTGAATCTTGCCGGATAGCCCAGGCACAGCGGCATAGCTGCTCACGGGCAGCTCGGGCAGGGTATACACTACGCCTACGCTGGTGCTGATCCACAGGCCACGCTCGCGGTCGCTGAATACGAAGTAGGTTTCGTCGTTGGGGAAGCCACTGCTTTGGCTCAGGGTATTGCGGAGGGTGCCGTCCGGGTTCAGGATGAGCACGCCGTCGCTTTGAAAGGCCAGGGCAATCATTCCATCTGCACTAACGGTGCCGTGGTACAGGATGCGGTCGGTGAGCAGGCCATCTGCCTGGGTGGTAAACTTGCGAATGCTGCCGTCGGGCCACAGTTTGTACAGGCCATAGAAGGCTGTGCCGATCAGGTAGCTTTTGCCATCGGGTAGGGGGGCAAACATGCGGATGTAGCAGTCATCCAGGGCAAAGTCTGCCGGGGCCGCCACCCTGCCTTGCTGGCCCGTGTTTGTCATCTTCACCAGGCCTTTGCCCGCCACGTTTATGTACAGGTTGGCACCTACCAGCCCACTGCCTATTATCTCGCCATCGGTGGCTATGTATTTCAGTTTCATGTCCGTTCCACCGGCCCAGGTGCCTATGGCTACGGCATGGGTGCTTACGTAGTACACGGTCTGGCCAGTGGTATAGATGTGTTCCACCTCCAGGTGCACGCGTTCTTTTTCGGGTAGCAGGGCCTTGGCGCTGCGGTAGTTCAGGCTATAGCCTGCTGCGCTGGGCACCAGGTAGCCAAAGTCGCCCTTGCCCCCTACGTAGATGCGGTTCTTTTCATCCACCGCCACGGCCCGCACCAGCTTGGCCGTAGGCAGGGTGGTCCAGCTGGCACCATCAAAGAGCATCAGCCCATCGTTGTGGGCAAAAAACAGCAGGCCCCGGCTGTCTTGCGCTATGCCCCACTGATACTCATCGGTGGCGTTGAAGTCCTTATAGTTGTACAGCCGGTAAATGGGGTGATTGCCCTGTGCATAGGCCGATCCACAGGCCCAATAGAAGATGAGCAGAAAGAGATACAGGACGTTTTTGAACACAGAAAGCCGGATTGAATTCATAAGTATGCCGTGTAGAATAGGGCCAGCCAAAATTAACGGAATATTCCGAAAAGTGGGGCTGTGTGCCCCCGCGGCCCAGGCATTCGATGCGATTATCCACAGGGGTTGGCAGGGGCTGTGGGTGTGCATGTAGGCGAAAGTACAGGCAAGCATACGCACGCTTTCTGCTTATTTGGGCAACCACTACCCCTAACCCCCCCCAGCTATGCTAAACATAGAAGACGTAAAGAAGACGCTGCAACGGATCGGACTCCGGCAGATAGAGGTAAAGGGGGATGCACTGAAGGCCCAAACAAACCTGCTAAGCATAGAGGCCCACACCTCGGCCAGGGGGCTACGCTTTGAGTGCCAGCTACTACAGCAGGTAGCGCGAAACAAGATCTTTTTGTGGAACATTATTCACCACAACAATAGCTTTTTTCCGTTTGGCAGTTTTTACATATCGCCCGGGCAGCAGGTGTGCTTTGGCTGGTTCCTGCCACAAGGCTGCTACTTTGAGGCATGGCTAGACCGCGTACTCTTTGAGACGGTGAGCACCGCCGAGGGCTACTACAAGGTGATCCAGAGCGAGTTTAACGAGCTACCGTTTGATGAAGCAGAGCTGACTCAAAACCTGCTGGAGCTGATTCGCACCGAGCTGAAGGCACCCAAGTTCAATGTAGAAACCACCCGCCAGGAGGCCTCGGTTATGCTGGAGCGCATTCTGGAAGAAGCCGTGGGCTTTGACAACATGGTACGTATAGGCGAGTTTGAATTTGGTACCACCAAAGACCACATCATTAACCTGACGATTGAAAACGCCCCATTCTTTCGTCGTACGGTCAGCGGCCCGGCCTGGTACATCTCGGTACACACAGAGGTAGGGCTCCTGCACAACACGGACAACAAGCTTTTTATCCAGTTTAACCGGCAGAACTACGATAGCTTTCTGCTGGCCCGGGGGATGAAGTACCGAGACCGAAAGCCGATGGTGGTGCTGAATAGCCAGCTACTGCCAGACTATATACAGCATCCGGGCGTGCTACGCAGGGTGATAGACCAGCATAATGAGGTGGCCAATGAGCTGCTGCACAGCCTGCAGAAGCCCTACCACATACAGAGTCTGATTGACTATAAGCTGAAAATAGGGTAGGGTATAGCAGCGTTGGGCAGTGTGCTACGCGGTATCGTGCTTCTGCCCTATGCCCCTGGGCATGTGCCTAGATGGGCACTTTGTCCAGGATGGTGCGGACAAGGTCTTTGCCCGTCAGGCGTTCTGCATCGGCCTCGTAGGTGGTAATGATGCGGTGATTTAGCACATCGGCGGCTTGCGCCTTCACATCCTCGGGTGTGGCATAGTCTCTCCCCTCCAGCAGGGCACGGCCCCTGGCAGCCAGGGCCAGGGCAATAGAGCCACGGGGAGAGGCTCCGTACTCAATGTATGGCTGCAGCTGGGGCAGCCCTAGCCGGGCCGGGTAGCGGGTAGCCTCTACAAGGTTCAGGATATAGTGTTCCAGGCGCTCCTCTATGCGCACACCGGGTATTAGGGTGCGCAGGGCCATAATGTCTGTGCCGTGCAGCACAGCGGCCAGCCGGGCCGGCGGCCCAGGCACGGCCATGCGGCGCAGTATCTGCCGCTCTTCCTCGCGGCTGGGGTAGTCCAGGTGCACCCGGAAGAGGAATCGGTCCATCTGTGCCTCGGGCAGGGCATAGGTCCCCTCCTGGTCTATGGGGTTCTGCGTAGCCATTACCACAAAAGGCATGTTCAGTGGGTAGGTTTCGTCGCCTATGGTTACCTGCCGCTCCTGCATGGCTTCCAGCAGGGCACTCTGCACCTTGGCTGGCGCCCGGTTTATCTCGTCTGCCAGGATCAGGTTGGCAAAAACCGGCCCCTTGCGCACACGAAAGTCGCCTTCGCGCTGGTTGTATATCAGGGTGCCCACCAGGTCTGCCGGCAGTAGATCCGGCGTGAACTGGATGCGGCTGAAGTCCAGATCCAGGCACTGGGCCAGGCTGCTTACCGTAAGGCTCTTGGCCAGGCCCGGAACGCCCTCTAGCAGCACATGGCCACCCGTTAGCAGGGCCACCATGAGCCGGTCTACCAGCTCTGCCTGTCCCACCAGCACCTTGGCAAGCTCGCCGCGCACGGCATCCATCCTGTGCTTTACCTGGCTTGTGTCCACTGCTATTTTCATGGCCCAAAAATAGTATAATCGTCCGACGCTTTTTGCTTGCTACATAAAAATACGAGTTCTATATTTGCCCCCCTATTCGCACTTGTAGCTCAACTGGATAGAGCATCTGACTACGGATCAGAAGGTTTGGGGTTCGAATCCCTACAAGTGCACACAGCTCGGTGCCGCTTTATACAAGGCGGCACTTTTTTTTGCCCATTGGTTTTTGCCCATAGGCCTGTGCGTATCCTACCGTGTACTCCATGAATGGATAGCTGCCGATTTGCCCGTGCCAGGGGCCTTGCCCCACCGTGCGGCAGGGCTTCGGCGGCAAACTTCCTGCCACTGGGCGATAAATGTGGCGCGGCCCGCTATCTTTGGGCATGAAGCTTTATTCCATCCATGCGGGCAAGTTTAAGCTGGACGGCGGCGCCATGTTCGGCGTGGTGCCCAAAACACTCTGGAACCGCACCAACCCCGCAGATGCAGACAACCGCATAGAGATGGCCATGCGCTGCCTGCTGGTAGAGGCAGGCGACCGGCTGGTGCTGATAGACAATGGCATAGGCGAGCAGCACGATGCCCGTTTTCGGCAGATCTATGTACTGGAGAACGAGGGCTGGCTGGACCGCGGCCTGGCGGAGCATGGCTTTGGCCGCGCCGATGTTACAGACCTGGTGCTCACGCACCTGCACTTTGACCACTGTGGGGGCACCCATGTGTGGGATGCCGCAGCAGGCCGGTATACACCCGCTTTTCCCCATGCACAGGTGTGGGTACAGCGCAGCCACCTGCACTGGGCCACCCGGCCCAATGAGCGAGAGAAGGCCAGTTTCCTCAAGCTGAACGTGGAGCCCCTGGCTGCCAGTGGCCAGCTACGGCTGCTGGATGGGGCGCAGGAGCTGTTTCCCGGCTTTGCCCTGCGGGTGGTGAATGGCCACACCGAGGCGCAGCAGCTACCGGTTATCCACTACCGGGGCCACACCGTGCTTTTTGCCGCCGACCTTTTCCCCACCTATGGCCACCTGCCCCTGCCCTACGTAATGGGCTACGACACCCGCCCCCTGCTTACCCTGGAAGAACGCATGCAGTATCTGCCCTGGCTGGTAGAGGATCAGGTGGTGATTTTCTATGAGCACGACCCCTACCACGAGTGTGGGCACGTGGTACGGAATGAGAAGGGAGCCTTTGTGAGTGGCGACACCTTTCCACTCAGTGCCCTGTAGGCTAGTCGGAGCGGCACTACTGGCCCTGTGGTATTCAGTTCTGCTTCAGCTTACTTGTTTTATTGCTTGTGCGTAGTTCAGGAAACTGTATATTTGCCTAGCCTAAACGTAACGCTGGAATGAAAAAAGTTCTGTTCCTCCTTCTGCTCTTTTCCGGTACTGCCCTTGCGCAGCAAGATAACCAGGACACCACCGAATCTGAAACCAAACAGGAGAACACGCTGCAGCTCGGCACCGATGGCGTGCCCACTACCTACACAAAGGATGTAGTGTCCGTGCCCGTTAAGCTTAAGTGGGGCATACTGGGCCAGCTCAATCCCGGCTTTACCTACGGTGTGCAGTCCGACCTGGAGAAGGACTTGGACAGCACTTTTTCCGCCTCGTCCGATTACTCAAACAACCCACTGGGCATGCTGCTGGGTGGCAGTATAGATGTGATCATTGGCTCGAAGATTATGGTTGGTGTGGGTGGCATGCGCCTCAACTACAACCGGAGAACCGCCCTGGGTTCTGCAACTGAGGTAGATGCCGACCCCGAGATTGGCAGTGCCCACTCATATTGGTCTTTTGTAGGCGCACGCGTAGGCTACCTGCTGATGCACAAGGCTCGCTACCGCTGGGACCCCTCCATTGCCCGCTACGAGTATACGAACAGCTTCCTGCTTTACCCCTACGCCGGCTACCACTTCATCGGGCAGGGCACCCTGGAGGTGGAAAACTACAGCTCCGAGGACATTTATTTTGGTGGACGTACCAGGGGCGAACTGATCCAGCCCGTAGAGAAGAAGGAATTTACCGCCACCCAAGGCCTGGTCGAGCTGGGCTTGGGGGCAAAATGGGCCCGAAACAAGCAGGGTGGTCTTACGTTTGGGCTAGAACTGGGCGGCTACTTTGGCGTAGGCGGCAGCAGCTGGGAGGGAGACCGAAGCCTGGATGACACCAAGGCTGCCAGCCTGACCGGTGCCTACCTCCGCGTAAGCGTAGGTGGCGGCTATTTCTCCTTGCGCTAGGGGCCCTACGCCCGGCCAGTACAGCAAAGAACTAAGGCCCAAACGGGCCTTTTTTTATGTCAATTGCACACTACTGCCGCCGCTATCTGCCTGCTGTATTGTGGCACAAAATGCCCCTGCTGTGGGCTGCCCTGGCCCTGGCCGCAGGTATAGGGGCGGCAGGCTATGTTTCGCTCGCCTGGGGCTGGGCTGCCCTGGCACTGGCTGCACTGGCTGCACGCTACCTTAGCCGCCGCCTGGGCATGGCCGTGTGGTGGTGGTGTCTGTGGGCAGTCTGGTTCATGCTAGGTGCTAGCCTGATGCAGCAGGGTGCAGAGGAACCCGCCGGCCACCTGGCCCACCTGACCCCGGGCCCGCAGCACCTGCGGGGCGAGCTGCTAAGCCCGCCCGTGCCCAGCCGCACCGGCCCACGCGCCTGGCTAGCCGTGCACCACGTGCGCCGGGCGGGCCACTGGCAGCCCGCCACGGGCCAGCTGCTGCTACAGCTGCCACAGGGCTGCACACAGCAGGCCCTGGCAGGCCAGTGGGTAGAGGTGCAGGGCAGCCTGGCACCCCTGGCCCACACCGGCTACTGGGGCTACCTGCGCCGCCAGGGCCTTAGCCACCGGCTGCGCAGCTACTGCCCGCGCGTGCTAGCCCGGGCTGGCTGGCGGATATACCCCAGCCAGCTGCAGCACCACCTCAGCCAGCAGCTGGGCCGCTACCTTCCGCCCGGGCCAGAGCTGGCTGTGGCGCGTGCCATCCTGCTGGGAGAGATGACTGAGCTGGGCGGAGACCTGCGCCAGGCCTACAACAGCGGCGGGGTAACCCATGTGCTCTCCCTATCGGGCCTGCACATGAGCCTGCTGTCTCTGCTGCTCTACTTCTTTATGGACCGGCTGCTGCCGCCCGACCGATGGCGCTACCTGCGCCTGGGTGGGGTGTGCCTGCTGCTGGCGCTGTATGCCTGCATGACCGGCCTAAGCCCCCCGGTGGTTCGGGCCGTGCTGCTTAGCCTGGCTGTGGTGGGGGCCCGGCTGCTGCTACGCCGCCCCCACATACTGAACCTGCTGGGTGCCTGCTGCCTGCTACAGCTGCTGGCCAGCCCCCGGCTGTTCTACAACTACAGCTTCCAGCTTAGCTACGCCGCCGTGGCAGGCATCGTGCTACTCACCCCCCTGCTGTACCAGGCCTGGCGGCCCCGCGCCACCGCCTGGCAGTGGGTGTATGGCTGCCTGGTGGTCAGTTTGGCGGCCCAGCTTTTCACGCTGCCCCTCAGCCTGCACCATTTTGGCACCACCTCGCTCTACTTTCTGCCGGTCAATCTGCTTTTTACGCCCATAGTCTTTATCGCCATGCTGGTGGGGCTGCTGTTTTTGTTTTTCCACCCTTTTTATTCCCTGGCCGCTTTGCTGGCCTGGGTGGTGTATGGCAGCCTATGGGCCATGAACCATACGGTATACTGGGTGCAGGCGCTGCCGTGGGCCCTGGTGCACATCCGCCTATCGGCCTGGCAGGCGGGGCTGCTGGCTGCGGCCATTGTGCTGCCGGTTTTGGGGGCCTGGCTATACCGCGCACGGTTCCGCCGAAACCCCGTACCTTTGGCCCATGAGCCTGGAAGTAGAGATTAAGGACCGGGTATGCACCCTGCGCCTGAACCGCCCCGAGCAGCGCAATAGCCTGGATAGGGCGCTGATACGTGCCCTGAAAGAGGCCCTGGCCTCCGCCGAGCGCGATCCACGTGTGCGGGCCGTTGTGCTGTGCGGGCAGGGCCCGTCCTTTTGCGAGGGGCTGGATGTGCAGGAGCTGGCCGAAACCCAACCGGAAGAGCTGGATCACCAGCTGCTTACCATTGGCCACGTGGTAGAGCTGTACCTGATGATCCGGCGGCACAAAAAGGTGGTAGTGGCCCAGGTGGCCGGCCGCGCCCTATCCAGCGGCTGCACCCTGGCTCTTTGTGCCGACTTCGTATTTGCCGCAGAAGGGGCCGAAATGGGCTATCCGGATGTGCAATGGGGCTTTGTACCCGCAGTCAGCATTCCGGTTTTGCGGCAGCGTCTGGCACCGGCAGTTATCCGCAGGCTCCTGCTGGGGGCACAGCTGTATACGGGAGCAGACCTGCTGCAGATGGGCCTGGCCGATGCCTGTGTGCCACCAGCCGAGCTGACTGACCACGTGCAGCACTATGTGCAGCGCCTGATGATGGGCAGCAGCCCCGGCTCGGTAGAGCTAACCAAGCGCCTGCTGGCAGATCTGGCCGACATGCCCGAAAAGGAGGCGATTAATTTTGCGGCCCGTATTGCTAGCCATAGCCGAAAGACCGTGGAGTACGAAATTGGGCTAAAGGCCTTTTTGGCAAAAAAGCAGCCAGACTGGTAGCCAAACGGGCGCCAAGTCAAACACGCCGAATCGGTTTTGCGTATACGATCCATACGTTACGCTCTATACTTTGTTACTCATCTCATGGGGTTACTCATCTCATGGGGGGCTGCCCTTATTTTGCCAGTAGCCATGGGGCCATGGGTATGGCGTGGCGCTTACCAGGGCCTCCGGCGGGCTGCGTGCAGGCGCGTATTAGTACGAATTTGTTTATCGAGATAAATAGTATGGGGGGAAAGAGATAGGGGTATCTAGCCTAAACGGATAGGCCTAAGATCGCTAAATAACGGGGGTTTTAGATAGTTTTGCACCCCGCTGAACCACAAGCAGTACGTATATGGAAATGGCCACCGAGTTTTCTCAGCTCTACGAGCGCTACCGCCACCAGCGGCAGAACTACACCATTACGGTAGAGGCATTTCAGGTATTGCTTATGGTATATCCGTCCATCCTTGTAGCCCAGGCAGACGGGCATGTGGATACCAGTGAGATGATCCAGCTGAACAAGCTGGTGAAGCACCTGAGCAGCAAGCTGGCGCTAGAGGAGCAGCCAGACTTGAACTCCGAGATTCGGTACCTTAGCTGGAACAGCCGTATCTGGCGGGGCTACTTCCTCACAGCCCTGCGGATCTTCATGGCCCAGAACAAGCTGGAGCATGAGCTGATAGACCTGATGCTGACAGCCGCCAGCAGCAGCACAGGGAGCGTGATTAACAACATTCTGATGCGGAACATCAGCCCAGCTGCAAATGGCCGCACAGGCCGCCTTGTACCCAATGGCGAGGTGGAGTTCATCTCGCTGAAGGAGAAGGAGGAGATTATGGCTATCCTGGACTATATGAACCTGCTGGAGGATGAAGCCATAGCCTGGAAGGTGCGCCACATCCTGCGGCAGTAGTGCGCCAGGCCTGGCAGGCACCGGCTGTGGGGGATACGGAGCTACTGTGCCTGTGCCAGCAGGGCTTGCATTACCCGGCCAGTGGCGCCCGCATGTTGCTCGATAAAGTGCCGGGCCTGGGCCTGCCTGTGTGCTAGCCCCTCGGGCTGTGTGGCGGCCCACACCAGCTGTTGGCACAGGCTGTGTGCATCCTGCACCTCGCAGCCCCCGCCTGCCGCCTGTAGGGCCCTCCCCTCGGGAAACTTGTGGTGCCGGGGGCCATACAGGGTGTAGCAGCCATATACGGCGGGCTCCAGTATGTTGTGAATACCGGCCTGAAAGCCACCCCCCACATAGGCTACCTGGGCCAGGCGGTACAGCCGTGCCAGCAGGCCTATACGGTCTACCACCAGTACACGGCTGTGCTGCCCTGGCTGCAGCGCACTCAGGCGCACGGCTGCTGCCCCATAGCGCCGCAGGATCTGCTGAATGTGCCCCTCGTCTACCGTATGGGGGGCAAGTATCCAGGCGGCATCTTGCAGCTCGGGCTGCTGCATGGCTTCGGCCAGCAGCTGCTCGCTGTACGGGTAGGTACTGCCACCCAGTATACAGAAGCGTCCTGCCAGCCAGCGCTCAATCAGCCCGAAATCTGCCTCGGTGGCACGTACCTGTATCGCCCGGTCAAAGCGGGTATCACCGCTTACGCTAACCGCGCTGAGGCCAAAGTGCTGCCCTAGTAGTTTCCGGGTCTCTTCGTTCTGCGTAAAAATGTGCGTGTAGCAGGCCAGCATCTGCCCATACAGGGGTTTCTGTGGCCATCGGAAGATGCTGCTGCCGGGCACCACGCTGGCCGATAGCAGGTAGGTAGGCACCTGCCGCTGCCGCAGCCCCCGCAGGTAGTAGTACCAAAAGTCGTATTTAACAAAAATAGCCAGCCGTATGGGTATTGCCTCTAGCCAGGTGCGGGCCGTGGCGGGCCCGTCCAGGGGCAGGTAGCGCACCTGTGCATCATAGTGCTGGCGGGCCTCGTAGCCCGATGGGGAGAAGAATGTAACCAGTACGGGCACATCCGGCCAGGCAGCACGCAGGGCCTCCAGTACCGGCCTGCCCTGCTCAAACTCGCCCAGCGAGGCGGCATGTAGCCAGATGCAGGGCTTATCGAACTGCGGCAGCTGCCGCCGCCAGCCCCTGCGGCCCTGTACCCACTTGCGTGCCTTGGCATGCCCCAGCAGGGCCGCCAGGCCCACCACCAGCCGGTAGCCCCACAGTCCCAGTCTATACAGCAGCAGGCGCATGGGCAGGCAGGGCTAGTAGTAGTAGTACTTTTCGGGTGCGGTGCCGTAGATGGGCAGGGTCCAGCCTATGCGGGCACCGTACTGCACATCGCTCCGGCTGCGGTTGTCCTGCAGGCCTGTGTCATAGTTATAGCTGCGGCGGTTCTGTGTTACATTAAAGGCTGCATCCAGGGCGATAAAGAAGTTTATGAAACGCCGATTGCCGTAAAACTGATAGCCCACGCTGGCCAGGGTACCCAGGCCGTTGGTCAGGCGGTCGTAGCCCTTTTTCAGCTCGCTGCTCAGGTAGGGCATATCGGCATTGGACGGGGTGGTGATCAGGATCTTGTGCTGGATAAACTGCAGGCCAGTTTCCACAAACAGGCCGCAGTTTGGGTTCTGCTTGCCCAGCCGAAGCTGGTTGAAAATATAGCCTACCCGTAGTGGAATGGCGTAGCCCCGCATAAACAGCGAGGGACGCTCCACAGCGCCAAACTGGCCGTCTATCCAGCCGCCGGTGCGCTGGGTGCTGCCATCTCCGTCTGTCCAGCTATAGGTATAGCCCAGGTCGGCTATGATGCCTCGCTCATACACCACATTCCCAAACAGCGCGTGTGCCCCCAGGGTAAAGTAGAAGTTCAGCTTGTGTTTATAGCCCACCTGTGCCCCCAGGCCGCTGTGAAAGCCGAACCGATCGGCCAGGGTTCCCGCACTCCAGTTGGCCTGGTAGTAGGGGCTGAGGGTAAAAAAACTGATGCTGGAGTCGGCTATACTCTTTTGTGCATGCCCATTCAGCGGGAAAAAACACCCACCCAGGCAGAGTAGCAGGCAGCAGACCAGGTTTTTGTTATTTTTGCCGGGCGCTCTCATATTTTTCAGGGCTGCAATATAAATCAGAAACCATGAATATTTCGGTAATCGGCACAGGCTATGTGGGATTGGTATCAGGCGTTTGCTTTGCCGAATCAGGCAATCAGGTGATCTGTGTGGACAACGACCCCGAGAAGCTGGCCATCCTGCACAGCGGAGATATTCCTATTTATGAACCCGGACTGAAAACCCTCTTCGACCGGAATGTAAAGGAGGGCCGCCTGCAATTTACCGACGACCTGCGGCGGGCCGTGGCCGAAACCGAGATCATCTTTCTGGCCCTACCCACCCCCCCGATGGAGGACGGAAGCGCCGACCTGAAGTATGTGCTGCAGGTGGCCGAGCAGATAGCCGACTACCTGACGGACTACCGCATTATTGTAAACAAAAGCACCGTACCCGTAGGTACGGCAGACAAGGTGCGGGCTGTGATAGCGGCCAAAACAAACGTACCCTTCGATGTGGTGAGCAACCCCGAGTTCCTGCGCGAGGGCTGGGCCGTGGAGGACTTTATGAAACCCGACCGCGTGGTGGTGGGCACCCGTAGCGAACGCGCCCGCGCCCGGATGGAGCAGCTGTACAAGCCCTTTGTGCGCAGCGGAAACCCGGTCATCTTTATGGACGAGCGCAGCAGTGAGCTAACCAAATACGCGGCAAACAGTTTTCTGGCTACCAAAATTACCTTTATGAATGAGGTGGCCAACCTGTGCGAGCGCGTGGGCGCAGATGTAGACATGGTGCGCAAGGGTGTGGGCACCGACACCCGCATTGGCCCCCGCTTCCTGTTTGCTGGTGTGGGCTATGGGGGCAGCTGCTTCCCCAAGGATGTGCAGGCCCTGCACTTCACCGCCCGCGAGTACGGCTACCATTTTCAGATCCTGGAGTCGGTGATGGAGGTAAACCAGCGCCAAAAATCCGTGATCGTCGAAAAAATAAAAGCGGTGCTGGGAGACAACCTGCAGGGCAAGCGTTTCGCCCTCTGGGGCCTGGCCTTCAAGCCCAATACCGACGACATACGCGAGGCACCCTCCTTGGTCATCATCCAGGCACTACAGGCCCTGGGGGCCGAGGTGGTAGCCTTTGACCCCGAGGCCATGGCTGCCGTGCAGAAGTACTACCCCCAGCTGGGCATCCGCTATGCCGAAGACATGTATAGCGCCCTGGAGCAGGCCGATGCCCTGCTAATCGTTACCGAATGGAATGAGTTTAGAGGTGCAGACCTACAGCGGGTAAAGAAAGCCCTGAAGATCCCGGTCATTTTTGACGGGCGAAATGTATTCGACACCGAAGATGCCGAGGCCGCCGGTTTTCTCTACCACTCCATTGGCCGCCTGCCAGTGGATGGGCGGGTACCCCAGCGTGCCTAGACAGGGCCCAATAGGGTAGTGGGGTAGCCACAGCGGGTGGCGCGCCTGTTGCCAGAGACTACCGCTTGGCCCATTTGCAAAAAATGTCTTGCAAGGCCCCCATGGCTTTGTGTACCTTAGCGGCATGGCAAGTGGATTTGTGGTATCAGCGCGCAAGTACCGGCCCGGCACCTTTGCCGATGTGGTGGGGCAGGAGTATGTGGCCAACACCCTGCGCAATGGCCTGAAGCAAGACCAGCTGGGGCATGCCTTCCTCTTCACCGGCCCGCGTGGTGTGGGCAAAACCACCTGTGCGCGCATCCTGGCCAAGGCCATAAACTGCCAGAACCTGACCGAGACCGGAGACCCCTGCAATGCCTGCGACAGCTGCCGAAACTTTAACGAGGGCCGTAGCCTGAATATCTTTGAGCTGGATGCCGCCAGCAACAACAGTGTGGAGGACATCCGCCAGCTGATAGAGCGCCTGCGCTACGTGCCCCAGGGCGGGGCCAAGAGTGTGTACATCATAGATGAGGTGCACATGCTCAGCACGGCTGCCTTCAATGCTTTTCTGAAAACGCTGGAAGAGCCACCCCCGCACGCGCTTTTTATCCTGGCCACTACCGAGAAGCACAAGATCCTGCCTACCATCCTCAGCCGCTGCCAGAAGTTTGACTTCCGCCGCATACAGGTAGACGATATTGCCCAACGCCTGCAGTGGATATGTGAGGAGGAGCACATAGAGGCCGAGTATGATGCCCTCCAGCTGATTGGCCTGAAGGCCGATGGTGCCCTGCGCGATGCGCTCTCGATCTTTGACCAGATTGTAAACTTCAGCGGTGGGCACCTTACCTACCAGTCTGTGCTGGAGAACCTGAATGTGCTCGACTATGAGTACTACTTCAGGCTGGTGCACTGCATGGCCGCCGAAGACCACCCCCAGGCCCTGCTGCTGCTGAACGAGGTCATCCACAAGGGCTTTGAGCCCATCAATTTCCTGATGGGCCTCGTAGAGCACTTCCGAAACCTGCTGGTGGCCTATGAGCCCGGCACCGTGGCCCTGCTGGAAACCAGCGACGGGGTGAAGCAGCGCTACCTGGAGCAAAGCCAGCTGCTGCCGCCCAATGTGCTACTCAATGCCTTCAACCTGGCTAGCGAGGCCGAACAGAAAATCCGATCGGCCACCCTGCCCCGCCTTACGGTAGAGTTGCTCTTGCTCAAGCTTACGCATCTGCCCCAGGTGCTCAGCCTCGCCACCCTTCCGGAAACGGACGGGCAAAAAAAAAAGGTAGCCAAGCCTGAGCTGGCCCCTCCCGTAGCGGCCACCACAGCGGCCACCATCCCTGCGCCCTCCGTACAGCCAGCCTATACCGCCACCCCCAGTGGGGATGGCCCGGGCAGTGTGCCCCAGGTGGAAGCACACCCGGCAGCTTATACCTTGCCCCAGGCTAGCCCGCAGGTACGCCTGGTGCCCGATCCCAATGATCGGCCCGTGCAGGCCGAGGCGCATCCTGCCCCCCCGGCAAAGCGCGCGGGTACACGTAGAAATGCCCTGCAGCTAGACCTGGATGCCCTGGATGCCATGGAGGAGGAGCGGGCCCAGCCAGAGGAAATCCTGGTAGCCCAGCCCATAGCGCCCCACGCTTTTCGCCAGGCGCTGGATCAGTTTGTGGCAGAGGAGCTGGGAGACCGACGCATGCTGGGGGCCGCCCTGCGCGCCGCCCCACCTGAGTTCGACCTCAATACCTGGATCTGCCGTGTTCGGGCTGAGATAAACCGCATAGACCTGGAGAAGGCGCGCGAGGAGCTGGTAAGCTATCTGCGCGCCAAAACCGAGAATCCCACCCTGGTGCTGGAGATCCTGCTAGACCCCAGCCTAAGCCCCCCCGAGGATGTGGAGAAGCCCCTGACAGCACAGGAACGCCTGGTGGCGATGATGGAAAAAAATCCCGAGCTGGCCCGGCTGGTTCAGCACCTAAACCTCCAATTGATCTACTGATGCGTCTGGTTTTCATGGGCACGCCAGATTTTGCCGTAGCCTCGCTAGCTGCCCTGCATGCCGCGGGGCACGAGGTAGCCGCAGTGGTAACAGCCCCGGACAAGCCCGCCGGCAGGGGGCAGCGGCTACAGGCCAGCGCAGTGAAGCAGTGGGCCCAGGCCCAGCACCTGCCCGTGCTACAGCCCCCCCGGCTAAAGGATCCTGCCTTCCTGGCACAGCTGGCCGCGCTACAGGCCGATCTGTTTGTGGTAGTGGCCTTCCGCATGCTGCCCGCCGAGGTATGGGCCATGCCCCCCCGTGGCACCATCAACCTGCATGGCAGCCTGCTGCCCCAGTACCGTGGGGCTGCCCCCATACACTGGGCCGTACTGAATGGCGAGACGGAAACAGGCGTAACCACCTTCTACATTGAGCACGAAATAGACACAGGCCAGATACTGGCTGCACGAAAGACCCCCATAGGCCCAGATGAAACCACGGGCGAGCTGTATGCCCGCCTGATGCAGCTGGGCGCCCAGCTGCTGGTGGATACCGTGGCCGATATAGCGGCAGGCAGGATACAGCCCCACCCCCAGCCAGCGGGTGCCGAGGGCCTGAAGCCTGCGCCCAAGCTCTTTCCGGCAGATGGGCTGCTAGACTGGAACCTGCCAGCCCGCCAGCTGCACAACCGCATTCGCGGGCTAAACCCCTTCCCGGCAGCCCATACCACCTATGAGGGCAAGCTGCTGAAAGTGCTGAGGAGCAAAATGCCGGAGGCCCCCGGTGAGGCACAGGCCGTACCGGGCACACTGCGTGTGGCCGCCCGGTGCCTGCTGGTAGCCACACAGGATGGCTGGCTGGAGCTGCTGGAGCTGAAGCCCGAGGGAAAGCCTGCCATGACTGCCCAGGCCTTTGTCAATGGCTACCAGCCCCATGGACAGCGCCTGGGCGGATAGGGCTGCTGTATTTTGCCCAGGCATATCGGCCCCCGCGCTTGTGGATACTGGCGGAAAGGCCTATTTTTGTTTGCTACACACCGCTATATGGAGTTTTCTACAGCCACTTTGGTAACCCATGGGGTTCGCATCAGTGTTCGCACCGCCTATGTGCCCGAGCAGAGCAGCCAGAAGAACAACACCTTTGTCTTTGCCTACCACATCACCATTGCGAACGAAACCGGGCACACGGTGCAGCTACTGCGCCGCCGCTGGCTGATACAGGATGCCCTGGGCGAACGCAGGGAGGTGCGGGGCGAGGGAGTGGTAGGCCAGCAGCCTGTGCTACAGCCAGGCCAGACCCATGCCTATGTGAGTGGCAGTGTGCTGAAAACACCCATCGGCACCATGGATGGATACTACACTATGGCACGCATGGATGGATCAGAGTTTGAAGTAAAGATCCCGGCCTTTACCCTTGTAGCCAGCTTTTTGCTCAACTAGTCAGTTTTTCCCTCCCGTCCGTATTCCTTCCGTTCTGTTTTATGGCGCTTACCAGCAAGCTTGACTATGTATCGGACCTGCGGGTGCAGGCTACGCACCTGCAGAGTGGCAGTGTCCTGCTTACCGATGCACCTACGGATAACCATGGCAGGGGCGAAGCCTTCAGCCCTACCGACCTGCTGGCTACCAGCCTGGGCATGTGTATGATGACAATTATAGTCATCCGCTGCAGGCAGCACGACATACCCGAGCCAGCCATGTGCGCAGAGGTGGAGAAGCGGATGAGCCCGGCCCCACGCCGGGTGGCAGAGGTACGCCTGACGCTGTACCTGGCAGGGAAGCTGACCGATGCGCAGAAGACCCTGCTAGAGGCCGAGGGGCGTGCCTGCCCGGTAGCCCTCAGCCTGCACCCAGACCTGAAGCAGGCCATCACCTTCGTTTGGGAGTAGGGCGGAGACGGGAGCCTGCCGAAGTCGGCCTGCCTATTTGTTATCTTCTTCACCCAACTCCTCCGCTGGACCTCTTCGTGTGAAAGAAGTTCGGCTTGGGCTATTTATCGCCTGCCTGCCCACTACCCCAAAAATCAGAGGATTTAAGCAGTGGGCTACTGTACCAGCCTACCTAATGTCCTTCGCAGGATTGCTGAGAATGCAAATAAGTTGTGCTCCTGTATTTAGTATTCCGAAAATCACGGCTATTTTTTTTGTTTTTTTGTACAAAAGCGAGTTTTTTGAACCATAAGATTTATATATTTGATTTTATTTAAAATAACTGGAAAAGCCTCGCCTCTCGATTTACCTGAATTTCTGGCTTCTGGCTAACGTTTATCTGTTTGATTATGAAGGTACTATCATTTCGGTTTGCTTTTGTTGCCCTGCTATTTGGTTTGTTGAGCATTCGTTATGCTGAGGCAGATGTTCTTTTTCGGCAGAACTTCTCCAGCAGCACGCTTCCCGCCGGGTGGACAAATACGGCCCTGGGCTTGAGCACAACCTGGAATTTCCAGAACAGTCCGGTGCTGGGTAGCGTCAGCGGTGGTACCTATCTAGCGTTTAATGATCCGACTGCTGTAGGTAATATCGCAGAGCTTGTTACCAGCTCCTATAGTGCTAGTGGGCGCACCAACCTGAAGCTGAGCTTTTACCAGGTATGGCCCGGAACAGAGGGACGCATTGGCCGCGTGCAGGTAAGTATAGCAGGGGGGAGCTGGACAGATCTTGCTACCTATGGCGTGGCAGCCAGGGGCTCTGCCGCCAGCCCTTCCATGGAGATCATTTCTTTGCCGGCCAGCACCTATAACCAGGCAGATCTGCGGTTTCGCTGGCTCTATGACGACAATGGTTCGCCATCTAGCCGTGCCTGGTTTATCGATGACCTCGTTCTGTATGCCGACCCCGATGTGGGCGTCAGTAATTTGGTCTCTCCCGCCCCGCTTGGATGCGCAGCCAGATACGGGGCTAGCCAGAGTGTACAGATTCAGCTTACTAATTACAGCAACGAGGATATTACACTTGTAAACCTCCCCATTACCATTAATGTAGCAGGGCCTATACCTATTACCCTCAATAGTACCTACTCGGGATTGATATCGGCGGGTGCCACGGTACTGCATCCCATAGCCGGAACCCTCAACATGTCTGCCCCAGGGGTCTATGTCATCACGTCTAGCACCGCTTTGCCTTCGGATGGCTATACGGCGAACGATGCTTTTGTGAGAAGCCTCTCGCAAGTGATAGACACCTATCCATTTGTAGAAGATTTTAATACGACGAATGGCGCCTGGATACCTAGCAGTGCCGTTAGTGGTAATAGCTGGCAGCACGGTCCTTTGCCGAGCGGCTACGCCACATTTAGCGGGGTAGATGGTAGCCAGGGTAGCGCTTGGTATGCGGTAGCGAACATTAATTCTGCCGACCAGCCCACCATTCTTCAGAGCCCTATTTTCGACTTTAG
>JAJTIE010000020.1 GCA_021300195.1 Bacteroidota bacterium
AAAAAAGCCGCCGAAGCTGGTTATAGCTTCGCGCTGGTTTCCCTAGCCCGTATGTATCGAGAAATCAGGCAGTACGAAGCCGCCGCAGTATGGTACCAAAAGGCTGTAGAGGCAGGCGAAGCAGGGGCACGGGTCGAGCTCCCTATTCTGTATCGGGAACTGCGGGAATACGAGCGAGCCGCTGAGTGGTATAAAAAAGCGGCCGAAAAAGGCGATAACGACGCATTGCTCTCTCTCGCTACTATGTATGATTTTGAATTGAAGCAGTATGAGAAGGCAGCCGAGTGGTACAGGGAAGCAGGCAAAAAAGGCCAAAATGAGGCCCAATGTATGCTAGCAGCAATGTATCTGAGACTTCGACAGTACGAGCTAGCCGCAGAGTGGTACCAAAAAGCGGCCGAGATGGGAGACCCCTACGGGGCCTATAGCCTAGCCAGCATGTACAAGGAACTGCGGCAATACGAAGCCGCCGCCGAATGGTATCAAAAGGCCGTCGAGGCGGGCAACGACAACGGAGCCTATAGCCTAGCCAGTATGTACGAGGAGCTACGGGAATATGAAAAGGCCGCCGAATGGTACCAAAAAGCGGCCGAAAATAACAACCCCCACGCCCTTACTACCCTGGCCGATATGTATAGAAAGCAGCTAGCCTATGACTTGGCTAAAGAGTGGTACAAAAAAGCAGCTAAGGCAGGAGATAGAGATGCCTTGTTTAGGCTAGCCCACATGTATGATCTGCTGGGAGAATACACCCAGGCGGCCAAGTGGTACAGGGTAGTGGCTGAGGAGGAAGACGAGACCGCCCAGTACAACCTGGGGATGCTGTACCAGGAGGGCCTGGGGAACACGAGGAAAGCCCTCTACTGGATGGAGCGGGCTGCCAAGAATGGGAATTCGTTAGCCCAAACCTTTCTACAAGAACGCAAACAGAAATAGCCAAGTAGACGCGTATGCGCCTGCTTCCTTAGGCACGAAACGGGTTCTCCTCTACAACAAAAAATGCGTTTTTCATCCATGAAACCTCTGTTACTTACCTTAATCGGCAGCCTGCTGTTGCCCCTTTGTCTGGCCGCACAACAACCTACCACCCAAGACGAAATGAGCATAGAAGAAACACGGAAACTAGCCGAGCAGGGAGATGCAGCGGCTCAAACCAGCCTGGGGCTACGGTACTATAACGGCGAGGAAGTAGAGCAAGACTACAAACAGGCAATGGAATGGTTCCGCAAAGCCGCTGACCAGGAGGGACCAACCGCACAGCTCCTGATGGGGCTGATGTACTACAACGGCGATGGCGTAGAGCAGGACTATAAGCAGGCCCTGCACTGGTACCATAAAGCCGCTGAGCAGG
This sequence comes from Bacteroidota bacterium, assembly GCA_021300195.1. Taxonomy (NCBI): domain Bacteria; kingdom Pseudomonadati; phylum Bacteroidota; species Bacteroidota bacterium. The sequence goes on from JAJTIE010000020.1 coordinate 1,352, forward strand.
GCGAAGCAAGAGCCCAGTTTCTTCTTGGAATCATGTACTACTACGGCGAAGAAGTGGCCCAGGACTACAAGCAGGCTGCCTACTGGGTTGAGAAAGCCTATAATAACGGCTATGAAGAGGCCGCAGACTTCTGGAACCAGATGGAGCTGGAGCAGTACAAGTAAGCAGAGGGCTAACTGCATGCAGTTATGCCCCTGCTCTCTTGTGTATTGCCGATTAAGGTACAATTAGAGCTGTACTACCTGAGCGTGTAGCGCATGCCTACGTACAGCATACGGCCTATGGGTGGGCCCCAGGCCAGGCTGGCATCCAGGTAGGGGCTGGTCCAGTCTGCTGCTGCTACAATGAGGTTTGGCTGCTGGTAGTTTAGCAGGTTTTCGCCCCCCAGATAAAAAGCCCAATCCCGGTGCGTATACGTGGCCTGTACCGCAACAGTACCCAGCCCCCGGCAGGCAGCCCACCGCCAGTGCCGCTGTACCCCACAGCACCCCGCCGCTAGGGGGGGACTTGCTACACAAAAACGGTGGTAGCCGTGGCTAGCTCATAACACAAATTGACCGTTCGGCCTAGTGCCTGGGTGCGGTACACCACCCCACGTGGCACACAGTAACAGTCTTGCGGATACAGATCTATACAGCTACCATCCACCAATTCCAACCGCAGGTGGCCATTCAGCACCACAAAAAGCTCGTCACTGTCGGGGTGGCTATGCCAGGGATACTGGTTATCTTCGTTAACGGCTATGCGCAGGCAGTGGTCGTTCAGGTTGGCTACTACTTGGTTGGTATGTGGGCCCAGCAGGGCGGTGCCCAGCTGTAGCAGGTTTATCTTAGCTAGCATAAGGCAAATAGGAAAAAAAGGACAAGAGATCCTATGGAAATAGCCGCAGGCCCGTCAGGCTCTATAGTGGGTTTTCTGCACAAGGGCCACCGGCTATTGCCTTTTATCCCTTAACTTTGTACTTTGAAAAAAAGAGAATGATGACCACACAGCGTTTTGACTGTATAATCGGCAAAACTAAAGATTCGGAAAAGGTGCAACAAAAGCTGCTGTTTGCTGGCTTGGAAAAATTAAGTAAAAAAATGTCTTGACGAGGCCTTGCGGGCGGGGTATCTTTATCCATGCTCCTCATCGGAGTACTTCCTGAAACAGCGCCTCGGTTATGCACCCTGGGGCTATGCCTCTCGCCTTGGAAACAAGCGGGCGGCCCAGGCTCTGTGCCGAGGAAAGGCTAAAGCCCTCGGAATACGAAGGACCCCTGAAATAGGGAGCCTTTTGTTTGCAGAACGTTGATTTTTAAGCGGCTTACACTTGCTTTTGTGGGGGCTTTGTTGTATATTCATAGTGTGTAGTTGCGCATCAGCACCTCAGTTTTCTGCTTTCGTGGGCCGCCGTGCTTCACTTTTTGGGCGCTGAGTACTTGCTGGTGCGTCTCTACCGTCCAGCCGTGCGCCTCAGCGTACTGGCGCAGCAGGGGCACGTCATAGCAGCTCAGCAGGAACTTGCCCTTCAGGCTGGCCAGGCAGTCCAGCAGGGCCGCAAAGTGCACTTCGGTGTAGCCCTTGTAGTGGCCCTGGTCAGAGCCCACATAGGGCGGGTCTACGTAGTGAAAGGCACTGGGCGTGTCACGGCTTCGAAGCACCTTTAAGGCATCATTGTGCTCTATTTGAACCAGCCTTAATCGTGCCACCAGGGCACTCAGTTCAGCCGGGTTTTCCCAGCTTTCGCGGCGGCCTGCTACGCGGCGGGTGGTAGTAGTAGTGGTGCACGCCCCAGTGGGCCACAAGGCCACTCCCGGCTTCGCGCGCCTGGTACTTCCAGCGGCTAGCCAGGTTGTACTGCTCCGAGCGAGGTACATCCAGAAAGCGGTCGCCATTCTGGTCGTTATTCTGCTGCAGGCGGCTGCCATGCACCAGCTGGATGGTACTAAGGTGCCTACCTAGCCGCTGGGCTGCATTCAGGTTAGCCTCGGTGCGGCCCATGTCGCTGGCATACAGGTTTACGTACAGCTTCTCCGCATCCATGGGCTGCTTCAGCGTCAGGTTTATCTGGCCTGAAGTGGCTTCGTAGCCCTGCACCACGCTGCCCACTCCCTTGCTAATCTCCAGGGATCGCACCCAGGCACCCGGCACATAGGCCAGTGCACCCATGCGCTCCAGGCCACGCGGGTAGGCCTGTGCCTCGGTGGTCAGCTGGGTATACATGCCGTCCAGGCCCAGCATACGTATGTCTCGGGTACCCGTTATGGCATCGCTCATGCTGGCATCCACCGTGGCGTTGGTTTCAAAGCTCTCACTCAGGTTGCAGCAGGCCGCCTTAAATAGCTCTTCGGTACCCAGCTGCTCTATCTTTCGTGTCTCCAGGGCTAGGATTTCGGTGGAGCGTACACGGCCCTGCACCTGTATGCCATCCAGCTGTAGGGGGGGTAGCACTATGCGCAGGGGTGTCATACTTTCTATCCGCAGCGTATCGCCCGCATAGCCTGCATACTGCACCCCCAGCTGCCAGGGCAGCTGGGGCGGGGCTATCAGGTGAAAGAAGCCGGCAGTGTCGGTATAGGTTCCGGTTTCGGTGTAGCGCCACTGCAGGCTGGCCTGATACAGCGGCACCGGCTCGCCATCGGCCTGGCCCAGCACTTGGCCCATCAGGTGGGGTGTGCTGCCGTGGGCAGCGTGCGCCGCGTGATCGTGCTGTGCATAGGCAGGTAGCACAGCGTATAGGGAAAAGAACAAGTAGAATGTGCACACCCGCTTGGGTATGCCTGGGTAATGGGGTTTCATGGGAAATGTGATAAGAGGTGAACGAAAACGAGCAAGGCGTTTCCGTCCCTCTTATAGCCGCCAGATGGCGTAGCGCTGCTGCACGCTGGCCGTGGGGGGCGGCGGGGCCACAGCACCAGGCTGCATGCGCGTAGCCAGGCCTACAGCCTGGATATCGCTTACCAGCGCCCACACCTGTGGAGGCAGCATGGCCATATGCACAGGATGCAGGGCAGGCTGGCCTGCTGCCTGGGTGTACACATCTGTGTGGGCCAGGCGCACCTGTGTATCGCAGCAGGCATGCGGATCGGCCTCGGGATGAAACTTGGCACAGCAGTCGCCGCCCGGGGCCGCAGCGTGATCCACGGCAGGGTCTGCACAGTGGGTATGCACACATACAGGCCCGTATGCTGCTCGCCGGCTGTATGGCATACATGCTGCACGAAAGGCACCCCCGATGCGTAGAACAGCAGGATAAAAGCCATCGCGATTTGCATACGTATGCGCATAACCATTGAGAAGAGAGTGCAAAATTAATGCGAAACCCGTTCACAACCCCCAGGATGTACGGACACGGGAGCAAGGCCTGTAGCAAGAGCCCGAGCACGGATGAGCACGGCCGAATCGTACAAAATAAGCAGCCGGTGTACATCGTTTTGTGTAGTATACAGGGTATAATCCACAGGATGTAGAAAGACTCAACCTTGACAGGTAAAAATGCGTTACTATCTTAGGCGGTTTGGCGTGGGCAGTGCTTGGTACATCCAGCGCCTGTCGGCGGCGGGCCTATAGAGAAACGGAGAAACTACGATTGAATAAACTTACCGCAGAACACTATGGAGCATCGCTACCCATTCGAAGAATTTGATGAACAGGGTGCCCGCCGCGAAGCCGATCGCTTCGAGGCCAGCATTGCAGCAGAGCAGCCCATCTTCATGGATCTGGCTACCATCGAGGATATCTACACCTACTACCGCCTGCAGGCCGAGCACGGCAAAGCCGAGCAGCTGATGCGCTATGCCCTAAGCCTGTACCCCGCCCAGGCCGACCTGCACTACAAGCAGGCCCTGCTGCTGGCCGATACGGGCCGCCCCGCCCAGGCCCTGGAGGCCATAGAAGAGGCCCTGCATTTCCAGCCCCTTTCTATCGAGTACCTGGCCCAAAAGGCCCGCATTCTGGCACAAAACGGGCGTACCCGCGCGGCCTTTCGCATGCTGGAAGAAGCCCTGGTCCAGCACAACCATTCCGGAGAGCTGTACTACCACCTGGGTGTACTGCACCAGCAGGAAAAACAGTATGACCAGGCCATCCGCGCCTTTGAGGCAGCGCTGGACACAGATGCGGAGTATGAGTTTGTGCTGTCGGACATCATCTTCTGCCACGAGCTGAAATCTGAAAACCAGGCCGCCCAGCAGTTTCTGGAGCGCTACCTGGACAAAGACCCCTTCAGCGTAAATGCCTGGTATAACCTGGGCATGCTGCACCTGGCGGCCAACCGATATGAGCATGCCATCGAAGCCTTTGACTACGGCCTGGCCCTGCAGGAAGACTATACCAGCCTGCACCTGGGCAAGGCCAACGCCCTGATGGAACTGGAGCGCTACGACCTGGCTGCACGCACCCTGCTAGAGGCCCTATCCTTCGACGGGCGAGACATAAGCGCCATGCTAAACCTGGCTGAGTGCTACGAGCAGCTGGAGCAGTACAAGCGTGCCCGCTTCTACTACCGAAAACTTACCGAACTGTATGCCAGCCTGCCCGATGCCTGGTATGGCCTGGGTGCTACCCTGGAGGCCGAAGGCAAGCACCTGCAGGCCATCTACTACTACAAGAAAGCCACCGAGCGATACGAAGAGTACTATGAGGCCTGGGTGGGCATAGCCGACTGCGAGTACGAGGTGGGCAACCTGCTCAGCGCCTTCGAAGCACTAAGCAAGGCCGTGGAGGTAATGCCCGATGACTATGAGCTGTGGCAAGACTGGGCCGAAAAACTATATCGGGACGGACATGTAGAGAACGCCCTGGAACTGCTGAAGGAGGGCCTGGATACCAACCCCGAACAGATAGACCTGATGTACCAGTATGCGGCATACGCACTGCAGGCAGGACAGCGGCAGCAGGGCTACACCATGCTGGAAAATGCCCTGATCCTGGACTACGAAGCCCATACCGTACTATTCGAGTATTTTCCTCAACTTAGCAGCCTGAAACCTGTACAGCTTTTGCTGAAACAATATCGGCCGCAATGAACTTTGAGATCCCCCAACTGCCCTACCGTGCAGAAAAGCCCCGAAAAGAGGGCCTCACCATGGTGCTGGATACGGGCCTCTCCATGCGCGAAGCAGAGGACCTGATGTCTGTAGGGGCGGAGTACATCGACTTTGTAAAATTTGGCTGGACCACTGCAGCCTTTGCGCCCAACTTGAAAGAGCGCATCCGGCTGTACCGAGAGGCCGGCTGCAAGGTGTACTTTGGCGGCACCCTCTTCGAGGTATTTGCCGTACGCAATGCCCTGGACCAGTACAAAAAAATTCTGGACACCTATGGCATGACCCACCTGGAAATATCCGACGGCAGCATGGAGCTGACGGACGAACGCAAGGCCGCCTACATCCGCGAGTTCAAGGCCAACTTCAGCGTCGTAACCGAGGTGGGCAGCAAGGATGCAAGCAAGATATATGCCCCCTACATCTGGGTAGAAAAGATACAGAGCGACCTGAATGCCGGGGCCGAAATTGTAATTACCGAAGCCCGAGAGAGCGGGTCGGCCGGCGTGTTCCAAAGCAGTGGCGAGGTACGCAGCGACCTCATAGACGAAATCCTGCACGCCATCCCCCAGCAGCAGCTGCTGTTTGAGGCACCACGCAAAGACCAGCAGGTATGGTTCATCCAGCTGCTGGGGGCCAACGTAAACCTGGGCAACATCAGCAGCCGCGAGATCATAGGCCTGGAAACCCTGCGCCGGGGCCTGCGGGGCGATACCTTCCACACCTTCCTGCCCTAGCGCGGACACACACCCGACACAAGACTACTAGCCCGCATGCTAAGCCAGTACGAAGCCCTGCACCCCTATGTACTGGCCTTTGTGGTCATGGTCATTGCCTTTATGGCCGTTTTTGCCCTGTATGCCGTGTATGCCGAGCGTAAGCTGGCAGCCTGGATACAGGACCGCATGGGCCCCATGGAGGTAGGGCCCCGGGGCCTGCTACAGACCCTGGCCGACATCCTGAAGCTGCTGCTGAAGGAAACCATCGTGCCCACTACAGCCAATCGCTGGCTTTTCCTGCTGGCCCCCCTACTGGTGTTTGTCGCCATCTTCACGGGCTTCGCCTTTGTGCCGCTGGCCCCTGGGCTGGCAGGCTCGGCGGTGGATGTAAGCGCACTCTTCCTGCTGGCGGTCGTGTCGGCAGATGTGGTGGGCCTGCTGATGGCTGGCTGGGCCAGCAATAATAAGTATGCCCTGCTAGGCAGCTTTCGTTCCGTTTCTCAGATCATTAGCTACGAGATACCCGCCGGCCTGAGCGTACTGGCTGTCGTCATGGTTTTTGGCACCCTCAGCCTCAGCGACATTGTGCTGCAGCAGGGCGTGCTGGGTAGCCCCCACTACTTTCTGGGCCTATGGGAGGCCAGTGCCCATGGCGGCATTTTCAGCTGGGCGGTATTTCAGCACCCGCATTTACTGCTCGTGGCGGCTATCTTCCTGGTTGCGGGCCTGGCCGAGGCCAACCGGGCCCCCTTTGACATACCCGAGGCGGAGAGCGAGCTGGTGAGCGGCTTCCATACCGAATACAGCGGCTTCCGCTTTGCGGTGCTCATGCTGGCCGAATATGGCATGATGCTGCTGGTAGCCCTGGTGGCCACGCTGCTCTTTTTCGGCGGCTGGAATACCCCCCTGCCGAACCTGGTAGCCCTGCCTGCTGGCGTGGGCCCCGAGGACCTGAGTAGCTGGCAGCTACTCTCCAGCTTGCAGTTTGCCTACCTCACCACCGGCCTGCCGGGCAGCCTGGGCGGCCTCTTCTGGGGCGTGCTGTGGACGCTGCTAAAGGCCTTTGTCCTGGTGGGAGGCATGATGTGGGTGCGCTGGACCCTGCCCCGCCTGCGGGCCGACCAGCTGATGACCCTCTGCTGGAAATACCTGACCCCCGCTGCCCTGGCCCTGGTGCTGCTAAGCGCCCTGTGGAAGGCCACACTGCCCGTGTAGGCCACTCGAGCCAGGAAAAGACACAAGCCTTTATTGTCCCCCTCCTAGTTTTACGGCTATGCCCTCTATCTGTTGATTGTAATAAGCAATCTCTTGCCCGTATTGGTCTGTTTTTTCCTCTATTCCCTTTGCCATGAGCTGATAGCTCCTTAAGCGTGCCTCGCAATAATCACTCAGCAACTTAGTGTGTTGCGCCAAGGGCTTGGGTAGAAGCTGATTGTCAAGACGCTTCAGGATGCCTATACTCTTCTTCCATAGTGGGATACCAGCCTGCAATCCATCGAGAATTTCGTCCCTATCTGCATCCGCTGGCAAGGAAAACACCTCCAAGGCCTCTGCCTCCAGCGTAGAAACTTCCATCATTGCTTTGTCAAAATCAGCCATATCAAAGCTGGCTGGAGGGTAGAAGATGGTGAGAGAAATGACAACGGTAATAGCAGCTGATAGCCCCATGAGGGTATAGGATTCGAGCCTTCTATTATCCTTATACCGGAAGCTAGGTATAAAAGCAAAACCCACCAAAATCCCACTTAATATACCCCCAATATGTGCTGCATTATCTATGCCACTATTTGGCTTGAATCCATTGGATATGCTATACAAAGTAAAAAAAGCCGTACTTATAAAAAAGGTTCGCTTCATTGCATAGCTAAGCGTGTCGGTAGACATGAGTGCCAGGAAGACACCAAACATGCCGAAAATTGCGCCCGAAGCACCCACGCTAATAACAAATTCATTCCACCATAAGCTGGCAAGGCTACCAACAAGCCCGGTAACCAGATAGGCTGCCAGAAACTTTGCACGACCCAAGTATGGCTCTAGCCGATAACCAACAAACACCAGTCCATACATATTGAAAAAGAGATGCAAAAAACCTGCATGCAGAAATGTGGCACTAAGCAACCGCCACCATTGGCCATCAGCAAAAGGCGGTCTTGAACAAGCTCCCCAATCTAGCAGGTCGCTACCCGATGGATTAAAAAACGACACCCCGCTGATTACCATAACAAAAAACATCAATATGTTTATGCTAACCAATATAGGGGTTATGAAAAACCCGTCCTTTGGGATAAAAATCGAAAATATGCTGGATTTATTCTTAACCTTATTAGCCAGGAATCCTGCTGTTATCTTGCTAGAGTCATTTGCATATTTTTCGCTTGCTTTCAGCAGCTTTGGCAGCTTCTCCTCCAAATGCTCTGCCGTATTTTTCTCCTTGTAGGCGTTTATCTCTCTGGTTATTTTTTTTACGTTCCCCAGGTTTGTAAACCAGTCAAAGAAGATCATGGTATTGGACTCACTCTTGATGTACAGATTGTCATTTTCTATGTAAACAAAAACCTGCTCACCCATAGAGTACCACCAGGCCCGATCTACGTGGGCAATGATTGCGTTCTCGCCAATGAAGCTTACCTCCCAGTCCAGTTTCTTCATAGCTGCATAGGCAAGTAGCAAAGCATGCTGGGGCTTCATGCCATCCAGTTTCATTTTTTTTCTGCGGCTGGGTACTAGTCCAAATGCCATGGGTGATAGAATTAGATGATTAAGAAAAGACTGAGACGAACCGCCTAAATGTAGAAAAAGTGTAACGAACTTACAAAAAAGCGATTGGCTTATAGCCAGGCTACATCCGTTCTATTCGCACATTCCGTGGCTGGCACGTACACACAGGGTTTGCCACAAGGCCGGCAGGACGCTAGGTATCGTAGCCGAACCGACGGAGGTAGCCAGTCTTGTTTTTCCAGTCTTCGGCCACGCGCACATACAGCTCCAGGCGCACGGGCCTGCCCAGCAGGCTTTGTATTTCCTGCCGCGCGTCGGTACCTATCTGGCGGATCATCTGGCCCTGCTTGCCGATGACGATGCCCTTTTGGCTCTGCCGCTCCACGTGGATTTCCGCTTCTATGTGGGCGCGGCCGGTTCCATCGTCGTCACGGAAGAAAAGGATGCTTACCTCGCTGCTATAGGGTATTTCCTTCTGCGTATGCAGGAATACCTGCTCGCGGATGATTTCGGCCACAAAGAAGCGCTCGGGCCGGTCGGTCAGCGTGTCTTTGTCGTAGTAGGGAGGGGCTAGGGGCAGCAGCTCCAGCAGGGCCGCCAGCAGGTGGTCCAGGCCGGTGTGCTGCAGGGCCGACACCACCACCACCCGGGCAGGCTGCAGCGCCTGCCAGTCGGCCACGCGCTGCAGGATCTGGGCCTGGCTGTAGGCATCGGCCTTGTTTACCACCAGCACAATGGGTGCCTGCACGGTTCCTAGCAGCTGGCGCAGGGGTTCCTCGTCATGGGTTTCTTCGGGGGCCACCAGCAGCAGCACGGCATCGGCATCCTGCAGGCTGCTACCGGCGGCCTTCATCATGCTGTGGTGCAGGCCATACTGGGGCCGGATAACCCCCGGCGTATCCGAAAACACAATCTGATAGTCCGGCTGGCTCAGCACACCCAGTATGCGGTGGCGCGTGGTCTGTGCCTTGGGCGTTACAATGGCCAGGCGGGTGCCCAGCAGGGCATTCAGCAGGGTGCTCTTGCCCACATTGGGCTTGCCCAGCAGGGCCACAAAGCCTGCCCGGTGGCCGGGGGGTACCTCTATACTCATAGCCGAAAGATACGGCAGGCAGCCCACATGTGCACCCACATGCCCACCACGCCTGTATATCCGCATCCATTCCGGGCCTAATTGCGTATATTTGTAGTACTACACTACTAAGCCTAAAAGATCATGTTACGCACCCTCTATGCCCTCCTTATAGCATCCTGCCTGCTGGCGGGCACGGCCCGCGCGGGCGATCCGTACGTGATCATCCACGTAAAGGGCACCATACTGCGGGCCAGTACCCGCACACCCATCCAGGTGGGCGACCGCTTGGATGGCGAAGAACGCCTCATCTTCAAGGGGAGTGATGCCGTAGCGGCCGCCATGGCACCCGGAAAGGGGCGGTTTGTGATCAAACCCCAGGCTGGCAGCAGCAGTAGCGAGCTGGGCCTGGTGCTGCGCGAAAGCCTAAGCCCTGGCACGGGCCAGCTGAGTACACGCAGTGGCAGCGGGCATCAGGTTATCCTGCGCAACAGCTTTGGCGTGCAGGAACACTTTGAGGTGCCGGCCTACCTGGTGCTGGGCACGGCAGAGGTAGAAATAGACAGCGAGGAGTATCCGCTGAATAGCCAGTATTATTTCTATGTAAAATATCAGTACGGCGAGGCTGCCCATACACACAAGGTGAAACTACCCGCCGAGGGCAAGCTGGTTCGCTTTAGTCAGGAGATCCTGTTTGGACAGATAGACAGCCTGAACCTGAGCGAGGTGAAAGACCCAAAACTGTACTACATGCGCTACAACCGTGCCGAGAGCATCTGTAGTTTCCATCCCGTTTTTGTAGATGAAGAGGTGGTAACACAGGAGGTAAAGGCCATTGTACAGGGTATGAAAGAAGTGAATGCCAGCGAAGGCGAGATACGGAACATGGTACTGAACCACCTGAACGAGCTGTACGGCCGACCAAATGTAGACAATGTGAATGCCTGGCTGGACAAACAGGTATTTGCCGAATAGGAAAAAGAGGGGCTGTGCCCTGCAAACCTGCGCAGAGAGGTGCCTGCCGGTGGGGAACAGTAGCTAGCTTTGCGGTATGAAACTGACCATAGGGCTCATACAAGAGGCACGCACGGCGGATGTGGCCCATAACCGCGACCAAACGGCACACAAAGTGCGCAGCCTGGCCCGGCAGGGTGCGCAGCTTATCTGCCTACAGGAGCTGTACAGTAGCCTATACTTTTGCCAGACACAAGACTACCAGGCTTTTTCGCTGGCCGAGCCCCTGCAGGGCCCCAGCTACCAGTCGCTGGCACCCATCGCGCAGGAGTTTGGGGTAAGCATTGTGGTACCCATCTTTGAGGAGCGGGTACCGGGCCTGTATCACAACAGTGCCTACGTCATTGGGCCCAATGGAGCTGCCACACGCCCCTACCGCAAGCAGCACATCCCGCACGATCCCGGCTTCGAAGAGAAGTTCTACTTTGCGCCCGGCGATGGGGGCTACCAGGTGCAGGAGGCAGCCGGTGCACGGATAGGCACCCTGATCTGCTGGGACCAGTGGTACCCCGAGGCAGCCCGCCTTACCAGCCTGATGGGGGCGCAGATCCTGATATACCCCACTGCCATAGGCTACAGTGCCGGCGAGAGTGCGGCCGAGGGTGCCGCACAGCTGGCCGCCTGGCAGGCCATCCAGCGCAGCCACGCCATTGCCAATGGGGTGTTTGTGGTGTCGGTAAACCGGGTGGGCAGCGAGGGGGGCATCCGCTTCTGGGGCCACAGCTTTGTGTGCAACCCCCTGGGCGAGGTGCTGGCCCAGGCTGGCGAAGATCCTGCCGAACTGCTGCTGGAAATTGACCTGGCGCAAATAGCCTGGTTCCGGCAGCGCTGGCCCTTCCTGCGCGACCGCCGCACAGACACCTATGGGCCGCTCATCCAGCGTTTTTTAGACTAGCTATTTCGTAGTCGTCGAAACCGAGCGCGGCCAATACAGCCGCCGTATCCTGGCCCAGGGCCGGTGGGGGCAGCAGGGGCACGGCTGCCCAGGCCGAGCTGCGGAAGGCCGCCGTGCGAAAACCCTGCCCAGGTGCCAGTGGGTGATGGAGCAGCAGGTGCCGCACCTCGGGTAGGGCAGCACTCTCCTCCACCCGCAGGATGCGGCCCGCCGGTATCTTTCGGGCTGCCAGGGCCTCCATCAGGGGGTCTATCTGCCAGGCCTGTATGGCCTGTTGCAGTGCTTCCTTCAGTACGTCTCGGTGCTGTACACGTGCCGGATTGGTGGCAAAGCGCGGGTCGGTAGCCCAATCGGGTCTACCCAGCAGACTGGCCATGGCGGCAAACTGAGCATCGCTGCCCACCGCCAGCATTAGCGGCTCGCCCCCCCGGGCAGCAAACAGGCTGCCATAGGGCACGATACTGGGGTGATCACTCCCCATGGGCTCCGGTGGCTGGCCCGCCCACAGCCAGGCAGCCAGCTGGTTGGCCAGGGCCGATACGCCCGCCTCTATCAGCGAGGTATGCACTTGGCAGCCCCGCCCCGTGCGGCCCCGGTGCAGCAGGGCGGCCAGGATGGCCTCCTTCAGCTGGTGCGCGGCCAGCAGGTCCATCAGGGCCACCGGCATCTTGGCCGGCCGGCCCCCAGGTGTTCGGTTCAGGTGCATAAAACCACTCTCCGCCTGCACAATGGCATCAAAGCCGGCACGGTCATTGTCTGGCCCATAGCCCGTAATGGCCCCATAGATCAAGCTCGGGTAGGCATCCTGCAGCTGGTGGTAGGCCAGGCCCAGCTTATCGGCCGAACCAGGCTTGAAGTTGGTAAGCAAAACGTCTGTAGTGGGTAGCAGCCGTGCCAGCACAGCCCGGCCCAGCGCACTGGCCAGGTCTAGGGCCACCGACTGCTTGCCCCAGTTGATGGTGCTGAAGTAGGCGCTGGGCTGGCTGCGGTCTTCGCCCGCCAGGTACCAGGCCCGGGTCAGGTCTCCGGTCTCCGGGGGCTCTATTTTCAGCACTTCGGCCCCCAACTCGGCCAGGAAACAGCCCACAGACGGACCAGCCAACACGCCGGCCAGCTCTACCACACGCAGGCCCTGTAGTGGCGGGGAGGCGGGATAAGACATAGCCCGGGAAATTTCGTATTTTTATAGGGAATACAAATAACAAACCCCTTGGATTCGCTAGATGAAAAGCTGAGAAACCTGGCCAAGGATGGCGCGGCCTACCAAGAGCTGAAAAGGCTATGGCGGGAGGCCCATGCCCCACAGGCACCCGTGGCGGCACGCATCCAGGTACAGCAGGGCATCATTACCGGCATAAATGATCCGGCACAGGCAATCCTTAAAAAGAAACCCGAGGACCTGACGGGCAGGCTGCTGGTGGATGCCCTGGGCCCGGAGAATGCTGGCCAGATCCAGCTTGCCCTGAGCCAGGCCCGGCAGCACGCCTATGCCCTGGCCCAGGTAGGCCTGCACGATAGGCAGGTGAGTCTGCGTTTTTCTGGCAATCCGGATGCGCCAGTGGAGAAGAACGAGATCCTGATTTACCTGGACCCCGGGCCACCCGGGCCAGCAGGGTATTTCCAGGCGCTGCTACGCCTGGCGCATGCCCTGCCAGACCCCGTGCTGCTGATAGACGATGCCGGGCGGATACGCTACTGGAGCCCGGACACGGAGAAGCTACTGGGGCACGAGCAAGAGGCCATGGAGGGGAAGATGGCTGTAGAGGTGCTGGGAACGGGCGGCACAGACATCCGGTTTCTTTTGGACCAGCTAAGCTGGGTGGACCGCTGGCAGGGAGAGATCGTATTTCCGGATGCCCTGGGCCGGCAGCTACGGCTGGGCACCTTTGCACAAGTGCTGCACAACGAGCAGGGTATGTATCGGGCCGTATTGCTCATGCTGCGGCCCAGGGCCCGCCTGGGCGGCGATGCCTCTGCCACCATAGCCCAGGCGGTGATGGATGCCATCCCCGAGGCCATCTTCTGGAAGGACCTGCAGGGCATATACCAGGGCTGCAACCTGAACTATAGCAAGCTGATTGGCCTGGGTGACCCGAGCCAGGTAATCGGCAAGATAGAGGCACAAATGATCCTGCCCGAGAATGGGCTAAATGAGGTACTGGCCCGAGACCGGGAAGTACTACAAAACGGGCGACCCCAGCAGTACGTGCTGGAAAACTGGAAAGCACCGGATGGGAAGCGGCTCACCCTGGGCATGATCAAGCTACCGGTACTGAACCACAAGGGAGAGGTAGCAGGCCTGCTAGGCATTGTACGAGACCTGACCGATGCGCTGAGCCAGCAGCAGGCACTGGCCGACCAGGAAACGCTATTCCGCCAGATACTGGATTTTCTTCCGCTTGAGGTGTTTATTACAGACCAGAATGGAAAGATACTGCGGGTGAACAAGAAGTTCCTGCACAAGTATGGCTACCCCTCTGAGCGTGAAGTGCTGGGGAAAAACCTGCAACAGATAGGCGACCCAGACTGGCTGGCACAGGTGCAGCCCTACCTGGAGAAGAAACAGGAGGGCCTGAAGGAAGTGGTGCTGGAGAAACAGCGAGACCTGCAGGCGCTGGTAACCGGCACGCGCCACCTGGCTCGGCTAGGCCAGCTGGAGAATGTAACGCTGGGCTTCAGCCTGGATGTAACCGCCCTGAAAAAGGCCGAAATTGCCCTGACACACCAGGAGTACCTCATGCAGCAGGTGCTGAACCACCACATGAGCCTGGTATACATTGTAGACGAGAAGGGCCGATTCTGGCTAGCCAACATCCCGCTGTGCGAGCTGCTGGAAGCCCCGCTGGAGGCCATCCTGGATGAACAGGGCTACAGGCCACCCCAGCAGTTTGCCAGCTACATGGCACCAGACTCGGGCGTGATCCGGCTGGGGCGGGAAATCCGGCTGGAGGAGGGCCTGGTAGATCATACAGGTCGCTCTCGCTGGTTTCAAACCATGAAACGGCAGGTTCGCCTGCCAAATGGCGAATCGGCCATGCTGTGCATCAGTACGGACGTGACGGAGAAAATCCTGGCCGAAGGAGAGATCCTGCGCAAGACAGCCGAACTGCAAGCCATCTTTCAGGCCCTGCCAGACCTATACCTGCGCCTGGAAGCGGGGGGGCAGATCACCGACTTCTATGTTTCGCGCAAGTCGCACTTCTACGGCCACAAAGACCAGTTTATGGGTCAGTCCGTTACACATGCCTTTCCCGAGGAGATTGGCCAGCGGATCAATAAAATTGCCTTTGAGGTGATCCGGCAGCAGCAAAAGCACAGCCTGGAGTTTAGGCTGGATGAAGACTACTACGAAGCACGCCTGATCCCCTTTATTGGCAATGAGGTGGTGGCGGTCATTCGGAATATTACCGACGCAAAAAACAGCGAATATGCGCTGATACAAAGCCGCAGGCGCTTCCAGTCGGTGCTCGATAATGTACGCGAGATCTTTTTTCAGACAGACGAAAACCTGAAGATCACCTACCTGAACCCTAGCTGGACAGAGGTAACAGGCTACTCGCTGGCCGAGGCAATGGACCAGAACCTGGAGCAGTATATCCACGCTGAAGACATACCACTAACACAGAAATTCATTGCCCACCTGCTCTCCCAGCGGTCGGGAAACTTCCGGGTAGAGATCCGCATACGCATTCGGGATGGCAGCTTCCGCTGGATCGACTTCCAAACCACCTATACCGACCACAAGGACGGCGAAAAGGGTCTGACGGGCACCATGTATGACATTACAGAGCGCAAGCAGGCCGAGCAGGAGCTGCTGAAAAGCAAGGAACTGGCCGAAAGCGCTACACGGGCAAAAAGCGAGTTTCTGGCAATGGTAAGCCACGAGGTGCGCACACCCCTGAATGGCATCATCGGGATGACCGACCTGCTGATCCGCTCGCCGCTGAATGAAGAGCAGCAGGATAGTGTGGAGACCATACGCGTAAGTGGTGAAACCCTCCTGCACCTGATCAACGAAATCCTGGACTTCTCCAAGATAGAGAGCGGCAAGCTGCAGCTGGAGGACTCGCGCTTCAACCTGCATGCGCTGCTGCACGAGTGCATGGACCTGCTGAAGCCCAAGGCACTGGATGGCAAGGTAGAGCTAAGCCTGTATGTGCCCTTTGGCGTGCCCGAATATATAGACGGAGATGTGGTGCGGCTCAGGCAGGTGTTGCTCAATCTGCTGGACAATGCCATCAAGTTTAGCCAAGGGGGTTGGGTAAAGTTATCGGTCTCCTGCCAGGCACGCCAGCCCCGTGCAGCTAGCCTGAGCAGCCTGCATTTCCGGATTGAAGACAACGGTGTAGGCATATCGCCAGACAAGCAGAAGACTATATTCGAGGCCTTTAGGCAGGAAGACAGCAGTACCACCCGCAAGTACGGCGGTACAGGCCTGGGCCTATCCATCTGCGCCCGGCTGGTAGAGCTGATGGGGGGCAGGCTAGAGGTGGAAAGCGCACCCGCTAAAGGGTCTGTCTTTTCCTTCAACATCCGGCAGACCACCCCCTGTGTGGTGCCCACACCCATAGCGCTGGCCAAAAAACCTATCTGGGTATGCAGCCGCCCGGGCGTGGGCAGGCAGGTGCTGCTACAGTACCTGCAAGACCTGCAACTGCCGTATAGCCACTTCGATAACGTAGAAGACATGCCCCCTGCAGCTGTAAAATCCCCCCAACTGCTCATCCTGGGTGCGTCGGCAGCACTGGCACAGGGGGCAGCAGATGGGCTGAAGCTACTAACGGATAAGTACAAGGAAATGAAATTGGTCTTTTGGCCCGACGTGTCCAACCGGCGCGTACGCCCCGTCCAGCTGCCCGGGCAGGTAGAGTCTCGCCTGCCCGCCTTCCTGATCGGGCTGGAGTTCAGCCAGTTTTTGCATGGCATACACACTCGGCGCTTGCCCGAAGCAAAGGCTGCACTCGTAGCCGGAGAGCAGGCAGCCAAAAGCGCGGAAGGCACGCAAACCAGGCTGCTCGTAGCCGAGGACAATCCGATCAATCAAAAACTGATCCTGCGCATGCTGAAGCACCTGGGCTACGAGGCAGATATGGTGAGCAATGGGAAGGAAGCGGTGAGGCAGGCCCAGCTGGCTAGCTATCCGGTTATCCTGATGGACATACAAATGCCGGAGCTGGATGGCCTGGAGGCCTCGGAGCAGATACGCAAACTAGCGCTAGACCCCCAGCCCACCATCATAGCCATGACGGCGAATGTAACCCACGGCTACGACAAGGTATGCAGGGCTGCCGGCATGGACGACTATCTGTCCAAGCCACTGCGCGTAGACGACCTGGCCAATATGATTGCACGCCACCTGCGTGCCAAAACCAACGGAATAGAGCAATGAGCGAGTTTTACATGATCCTACAAGCGGTGTCCATCCTGCTAGGCATTGCGGTGTGTGCTGCCCTGCTGCGTACACGCCGCATGACCGGCGCCAGCTACTTCTTTGCTACAGCCGTGCTCACCACCTTTTGGTCGTTTGCCAACCTGATGGAGCTGGGCAGCACAAGCCAGGAGGCACGCATGATCTGGCTAGAGCTGCAGGAGTTCCGTATGTTTATCGCCCTACCCGTCTTGCTGTATATGCTGAAGGTAGTACGGGGCATGCGGCTTAGTACCATTCGGCTGATTGGGCTGGCCTTTGTGCCGCTCATCGTTTACGTCAGCCTGGTGGTTACGCAGGTGGTCCGGCCGCATATCTGGACACTGACCGTTTTTGAGGGGAGCGGCCGTTTCCTCATCCATGAGCAGCCCCTGCGCACAGCGGCCTATCTATACTACTACCTGCTACTGTCCGTTGGCGCGGGCCTGCTCCTTTCCTCCCTGCGCGGTGCCAGGGGCCGCGAGCGGGCACAGTACAGCCTGCTGGCAGTATCGCTCATCTTTACTGTCTTGTATAGCGTGTACAGCCACTATGGTTCCAACGAGCCACACCCCAGGATGGAGCTTACCCCGCTGCTGGCTCATCTATTCCTGATTAGCATCCTTGTGTCGCACTTCCGTAGCGGCTATTTCGAGAGAGCCGCGCTCAATCGCTTCGATGTACTGGAGCGGGTGGGCGAGGCCCTGCTGATCTGCGATACGGACCTAATGATCGTGGATGCCAACCAAAGCGCAACGCAAGTGCTGGAAACCCCCCATGCCGACCTGTATGGGCAGCATGTGCTGCAGCTGCTGTATGCACGGTTCGACATCCAGCAGCCATCCCCCAGGGTGGCATTACACCCCTCCGAGATGTTCTTTACGGCCGAGCAAGCCAGCAGTGGCAGGGTATACGAGGGCCGTATCAGCGAGATTAGAAACCCGGATGGCCTGATAGCAGGCTTCTACGTCAGCCTGGCAAACATCACCCAACAGCGCGAAACGGAGCAGGCACTGGAGCGCAAGCGCGTGGAATTTGCCACCCTCTTTTCCGTAGTGCCCGATCTGTATTTTCGCCTGAGCAAAGACGGCGTGTGCCTGGATTTCCTGGCTGCCAATGTACAGCAGCTATACGTGCCGCCCGAGCAGCTGACGGGGGCCCGGGTGCAAGACATTCTGCCCCCTGTGCTAGCCCAGCAGATATTGCAGTGCATTGCCGAAGCAATTGCCACCCAGGAGGTGGTGCAGCTGGAATACGAACTGCCAGACGCAGATGGCAAGCCGGTATACTACGAGGCTCGCCTGGTAGCTACCCCCGATGAGGAGATCCTGGCCATTGTGAGAAACATCAGCCGGGAGAAAGAAAATGAGCGAAACCTGAAAGAAAGCGAACGCCGCTTTAGAAACCTGGCGGAGTATAGCCCCGATTTTATTTCGATTGTGGACCTGGGCAGCCAGCAGGCTATTTACGTGAATAGGCAGGAAATACTGGGCTACAGCCTGGCCGAGCTACAGGGCCGGAAGAACGCGCTGCTAGAGCTGGTACACCCGGATGACCAAGCCTGCGCACGGGCCCACTGGGCCGATATGCGGGCTGGCAACCCCAGCATGCTGCAAGGCCTGGAGTGCCGGGTGCAGAACAAGGCGGGCACCTGGGAGTGGCTACAGATCCGCGAATCTATAATCAGCAAAACTGACACCGGCACACCCGAGCAGGTGCTTATCACCCTAACGGTAGTAACCGAACGGAAACGAACCGAAGAGATACTAAAAGAGGCCAAGGAACAGGCCGAAGCCAGCACCCGAGCCAAGAGCGACTTTCTGGCTACTATGAGCCATGAAATTCGCACCCCGATGAACGGTGTAATAGGCATGGCCAGCCTGCTGATGCAGACAGAGCTGGACGAGGAACAGCAGGAGTATGTAGAAACCCTGCGCCAAAGCAGCGAGGCCCTGCTAAGCCTCATCAACGACATCCTGGACTTTGCCAAGGTAGAGAGTGGCAAGATGGTGCTGGAGAGCCACCCCTATGTGCTGTCGGAATGCATAGAGGAGGCCCTGGACCTGCTGCAGCCCCGGGCTGACCAGAAAGGACTGGAGCTATCCTACAGCCTGGGCGCGGAGGTGCCCCCGGTGCTGGAGGGGGATGTAACACGCCTGCGGCAGGTACTGGTAAACCTGGTAGACAATGCCGTCAAGTTTACGCACACGGGCCAGGTGCACCTGCGGGTGCACCTGCAGAGCCTGACCGATACGCAGGCAACCCTACAGTTTGCCGTAATGGACACCGGCGTGGGTATATCCGCAGAAGCACAGGCAAAACTGTTCGAGCCCTTTACCCAGGCCGACAGCAGTACTACCCGCAAATACGGGGGCACCGGGCTGGGCCTGGCCATCTCTGCCCGATTGGTAGAGGCGCAGGGCGGCCGCCTGCAGGTAGATAGCACGCCGGGCGTGGGCAGCACCTTCCGGTTTAGCATCATAAACGGGTATCGACTGGATGCGAACACAGGTATGGCGCCGGCCATCCGCGTGCTGTATCATAGTCGCCAAAACCGCACTTTCCGCTACATAGAAGAGCAGTTGGCAGGCTTGGGGGTACCCTACCAGCTATTCTCGTCGCCGGACCAGTTGGTACAGCCACATAGGGCAGACCTGCGAGTGGTACACCTGATAGACCGTGGCTATAGCGAACCGGAGCTGCAAAAGCTGCTGCACCAGCTGGAAAGCCTACCCGCAACAGAAGTGCTACTGCTCACGCATCCACAGGGCCCCAAACCGGCTGGCAACTACGAGGCGCTGTCTTACCCCCTTAGCCAGCACCAACTGCGGCTGAAATTACTGGGTGAGGACCCGCACGTGCAGCTAATGCCCAAGGCGGACCTACAAAAGGCAGGCAGGCATACAGCCTATCCCATTCGCATCTTGGTGGCAGAGGACAATGACATCAACCAAAGGCTCATGTCTCGCATGTTGAGCAAACTGGGTTATCAGGCTGATATGGTGGCCAACGGCCTGGAGGTACTGGATGCGCTGAAGAGGCAGCCCTACGATCTGGTGTTTATGGACATACAGATGCCCGAAATGGATGGCCTACAGGCAGTGCTACGCATAGGCCGAAAGCCCGACCTGTATGCAAACCCAGTGCTGGTAGCCATGACAGCCAATGTGATGCCCAAGCACCAGGCCGACTGCTACAACCATGGTTTTCACGATTATCTGGCCAAGCCCGTGCGCTTTGAGCAGATAGAGGCCTGCATCAGCTATCTGGTAGCTTGTGGGGCTTTTCGACACGTAGAGCCCCAGGTACCTGTGGAGCGGGTAGTAGACGCAAGCAAAGCCCTGGCTGCCATGGAACTTTCGGTAGCCAGTGGCCCGAAGGACTGGAATACCCAGCTACACAGGTACGATGAATGGATGCGTGCACAGCTAGGGCCAGTTTTTGAGCTACTGGCAGAGGGGCTCTATGAGGATGCGCGCCATCGGGCAAAAGCCGTAATGGCCTATGCCGCACAGCTAGGAGCCAGCCACCTGTGCGAGGCCTGCGAGGAGCTGCTAGTACTAGCCGCCGGACGCCAGGAGCAGTGGAACAAACAGTTTAGCCGCATCCTGAACGAAGAACGAATCTTGCGGATCAAGCTTGGCCATCTGAGAACCCTGCAGCCCGGCCTGCCTACCCCCCAGGCAGAGGGATAAAAGGTGTAACAAGCGGCCTGCTAGCCACGTGTCTGTACCCCTGCCACAGCCTCCATGCCAATCATTTGTGCCAGGTATTTTCGGCTTGGGCTCGGGATGAAGTCGCCCAGGCCCAGCTGGGGCCATAGTGCATCAATGTGGTCGATTGTGGCAGGGTCGCTTACCAGGATGTTCGGCCAGTCGCGCCTGAAGCCGTCTAGCTCCAGGGTCTTGCGCGTACCGTCAAACACGATTGTGCTACTACAATCTGCCCGGTCTATCAGGCGGCTGTCGCGCTTCACATCCGCATTGTTGCTAAATCGCCACAGGGCATCGGTCAGCTCGTCCAGCGCAATCTCGGCATCCAGCCAGATCAGCACCTTTACGCCTGCCATACCTGGCTGGGCTAGCAGCTGGTCGGTCAGCTCGCGCACCTGTCCTTTGCGTGTCTTATGCAGGCTCGCTACCACCAGCCGGATGTCTTGCGCCAGCAGGCTGCTGTTCAGGCCTGCCAGCTCGGGCACCGCTGCCTGCAGGCTAGCCAGTGCCAGGGGTTGGACTGCTGGCGCATTGGCGGGCTCTGTGCCCGTCAGTTCCTCTGGCAGCTTGGTGGTGGCATCTATGCCTATTTTTCCGCCGAACGCCATGGTGCTACAGCTGTGGTCTAGCACATCCGTTGGCCCCTGGCTGATAACGGTATCGCGTCCGGGCTCATAGTGCTTGCTTACGTAGCTGGCCAGGGCGGCATAGTCCTTCAGGCTGGTGTGCTGGTCTACGATCAGCATCATCTTGGTAAACATCATCTGCCCGGCACCCCACAGGCTGTTCATCACCTTTTGGGCCTGGCCTGGGTAGGTCTTGTGGATCTGCACAATAGCCAGGTTGTGAAAAACCCCATGGATAGGCAGGTCCATATCCAGTATCTCCGGTACGGCTGTAGTTTTGATCGGGGCCAGGAAGATGCGCTCCGTAGCCTTGCCTATCCAGGCATCCTCCTGGGGGGGGATGCCCACAATGGTGCTGGGGTAGATCGCATCCCGGCGGTGGGTAATAGCCGTGATGTGAAAGCGCGGATACCAGTCGGGCAGGCTATAGTAGCCCGTATGGTCGCCAAAAGGGCCCTCCCAGATCAGATCCTCCTCGGGGTCTACATAGCCTTCTATTACGATGTCGGCATCGGCAGGCACCTCTATCTCGGGTTGGGTAAGGCAGCGCACCAGTTCCACCCGCTTCTTGCGCAGGAAACCCGCCAGAATATATTCATCTATTCCATCGGGCAGCGGGGCCGTACCGGCATAGGTATACACAGGGTCTCCCCCCAGGGCTATTGCGACCGGCATCTTCTTGCCGGCCTCTTTGTACGCGTCGTAGTGGCGGCGGCTCACTTTATGCAGGTGCCAGTGCAGGGCTGTCAGTCGGGGCTCGAACAGCTGCATACGGTACAGACCTACGTTTCGCACTCCAGTTAGCGGATCCTTGGTATGGATGACCGGCAGGGTGATAAAGCGTCCACCGTCCTGGGGCCAGCACTTCATCACTGGCAGCCGGAATACGTCCGGGTCTTTCATCACCACCTCCTGGCAGGCACCGCGCCCGCTTTTTACCCGGGGCATCCAGCTACTAATGCGGCCCAACTTGGGCAGCATCTTCAGTTTATCCAGTATCCCCTCCTTCGGTCCGGTCAGCTCATGAAACAGGCTTTCTATCTCCCGGGTTATATCATCCATATCCTGCACACCCAGGGCCATACACATGCGGCGGTAGCTGCCCATGCTGTTAATAAGCAGGGGAAAATCGGTACCTGTGTTCTCAAACAGCAGGGCCGGGCCGTCATGCTTGCTTACCCGGTCTACAATCTCGGTAATCTCCAGCTCGGGGTTTACATAGGTCTTGATGCGTACCAGCTCTCCGGCAGCTTCCAGGGCTTCTACAAAGGCGTGCAGATTTTTCCAGGCCATTTCTGTATTTTCAATTTTATTTGAAAACACAAGATACGTGCTTTTCTGTTTCCAAATACTGGTAGTAAACCAGGAAAAAGGGCGTATGCAGCTGCACTACCCCCACAGACTACGGGAACGTGCAGCGATAACCCTCTTTGCAAGATAGGCGGGATATTCCCCGGGAAGGGGCACCAGGTACCCTAGCGGATGACCGTAACCGTGCGCTGCAGCTCGCGCGTGCCACCCTGGCAGTCGGGCACCTGGATCAGGACCACATATGCCCCCTCGGGCAGGTCTGTCGTACCGTCGGTACCGCGCCAGGGCTGGCTGCCGGCATACACCTGCTGGCCCCAGCGGTCGTACACCTGCAGGCGGTAGCCTGCGCCCAGCAAATCGGGACGGGGGTATACGTCATTTATTCCGTCGCCATTGGGGGTAAAGGCGTTGCCCCAGCTGGTTACTAGCTGCTGCTGCGCATCTACTACCTGGGTGCTGGCCTGCACACTGCGCCCACAGCGGTCGCGTATCGTGAGGGTAAGGGTGCCCGCCAGATTAGCGGCGGGGGTGTAGCTGGGCTGGGTGCTTAGCAGGCTGCCGTCTTCGCTGGTCCAGGCATAGTTTAGGCCAGGCTCTGCGGGCACCTGCA
>JAJTIE010000021.1 GCA_021300195.1 Bacteroidota bacterium
CGTAACCATATTAATGGTATTGAAAGCTTTTGGAGCTACGCCAAGGCTAAGCTAGCCAGATACTATGGTATACGAAGGCAAGATTATGCTATTTATTTAAAAGAAATCGAATTTTGTTTTAATTTGCGTGGTGGAAATGTGGAAAAGGCTCTTCTTGAAATTATTGATTGGCGAGCCTTTTCCACCATTTCCACACGCTAGGCATCACCAACAGAGGAGTTTTTTATAGAAAAAATAACAACTTCTAAGAAAACCTGCTAGTCAAGCCCCCCTGCATTTAATCTTTCACTAAATTTGCGCTTGAATATGCGAAAGCGGCTTTCCATCATCTTCAGCTTGCTTTACCTGCTGGTTATGCTGGGTCCTGCGTTGCCGTACCTGGCTTTTAGAGCCAATCAAGCGTTTATAACCAGAACATACTGTGCAAATCTGGATAGGCCTGAACTGAACTGCAAGGGACACTGCTATTTTATGAGCAAACTAAGGCAGGCACAGCCGAATGAAGAACAAAAGGCACCACCTGTCATTCAATACGTCCAAGAGTATATAGCGCCAACCCACATACAGATACCTATTACCCCTGTAGTACGGCTGCCGCATACCGGTGCCCCGCTACCCTTGCTGCCTAACAGGCAGGGTGTGCCAGACACACCACCACCCCAATGAGTATAAAACCCCGACCAGGAGCCCCTGGTCAACATCCGGGTAGCTAGCCAGCCTACATACCCCCCTTACTGCGTATGCCTGCACCTGCCAGGCTGCACGGCGGTGTGCAACCGATTCAGTGGTCGGATCGCACGCTAATTTCTCTCAATCTTCACTTAAAAAATCATGAAAAAAGCGACACTATATACAGCTGCCGTAGCGGTAGCATTCTTGCTCTCTTGTGCCCGGGATGAGGATAATAAGCCCCAAGAGCCTGCGGCAACGCATGCGGAGCTCCTCCTGGATAGCCACTTAAAGTGGGGTAGTGCCCCCCTTGAGACGCAAACCCTGCTGGTAAGCACGGGAGAAGACAGCCTAAGCCTAGACTATGCCGGCATGTATTTGACCGACTTTGTGCTAATCCAAGAAGACAATACCGAACTGCCACTCAGCGGGCAGGTAATTCTGCTGAAAACCGGATCAGAACAGGCATTTAGCCTGGGCCAGGTACCAATTGGCACGTACAAAGGTGTGCGTTTCAGTGTAGGGAGTGCGGCACTGAACACCAAGCAGCCCATAGACTACGAAAGTGGCCCGCTGGCCCTGCAAGATCCGGGCATGTGGTGGACATGGAACTCAGGTTACATCTTTATGCGCCTGGACGGCTGGGTGGATATGGATGGCGATGGGGTGGCGAGTGATGACAACAGCCCCCTTACCCTGCACCTGGGCACTAATAACTTTGCGATGCCCGTCAGCAGCCTGGAGACAACCTCCTTTGTAATCTCGGCCGATGGCCACAATACCCTACACATGAATGTGGACCTGCGTGAACTGCTAAATGGGGTAGACCTGGCCACCGAGCGGGTAACCCACACCGGAAATAACCTACCCCTGGCCAATAAGATAAAGACTAATGTACCGAGCGTATTCTCAGCAGAATAGCCCGCTGCTACAGCCGGGCAAATGGCTGCTGGCAGCCCTGGTGTGTATCCACGCACTGGGCTGCCAGCGGGCCGGCCCGCTGCTAAGCGAACCCGATACCCCCCAGGCAGATGAGCCGTATCCATTCTATCAACCCGAAAATTTCCCTGAAGCCACCTTTCCAGATGATAATAGACTGACAACCAGTCGAGTAAACCTGGGCAAAAGGCTATTTTTTGACCCGGTGCTTAGCCGAGATGGAAGCATCTCCTGCGGCAGTTGCCACCTGCCCGAGAAGGCCTTTACCGACGGACGGCAGCTGAGCGCAGGGGTAGCTGGCAGGCTGGGTATGCGAAACGCACCTAGCCTGGTGAACATGGCCTTTCTTCCTCGCTTCTTCAACTGGGATGGTGGAACCCCTAGCCTGGAGCTGCAAGCACTGGTGCCCCTGGAAAGCCACCTGGAAATGGACTTGCCGGTACACGAAAGTGTGGAGCGACTACGGGCCGACCCGGACTATGTGGAACGATTTAGAATGGCTTACGGCACAGAGCCCACAGTGGGTAGCCTAACACGTGCCCTGGCCGCCTATACCCGCACACTGGTAAGCGCAGATAGCCGGTATGACCAGTACGTACGCAGTGGCAACCAAAGCCACCTGACGGACGCAGAACTGCGTGGCATGGAGCTATTTAACAATGAAAAGGGAGACTGTTTTCACTGCCATGGTACCGACCTCTTTACCAGCAACGGCTTCCATAATACGGCGATAACCGCTACGATAGGGGACCGTGGCCGGGGACAGATAACCCTAAACGCGCGAGATGATGGCAAATTTAAGGTACCTAGCCTGCGGAATGTGGCCCTGACGGCACCCTATATGCACAATGGCAGCATGGCTACGCTGGAGGAAGTAGTACGCCACTATAACCGAGGGGGGCATGCCGAAAATCCGAACAAGGACCCCCTAATGCGGCCCCTAAACCTATCGGAACAGGAGATAGTGGACCTGGTTGCCTTTTTGAACGCACTAACGGACGAGGAATTTCTGGAACGCCATCGCCAGGACAATCAACAGCCTTAGCCGGTGATACAGCTACAGGCTAGCAAGGAAGCCGCCCTGCTGGCCCGCTTGTATGTTGCTTACGCTGGGAATGCGCATTCCTACGCGCTGACCGGCTTAATAGTAGGTGGTGCCAGGCGGGTAGTACCACGCCTGTAGCTATATCCGTTCAATGATGGTGGCAATGCCCATGCCTGCGCCTATGCACATCACAGCCATACCGGTAGCCTGGCCGCGCAGCTCCAGCTCATCCAGCAGGGTGCCCAGCAGCATGCCGCCCGTGGCCCCCAGCGGGTGGCCCATGGCAATGGCGCCGCCATTCACGTTCACTCTATCCGCATCCACCCCGGTGTGATGCAGAAAGTAAAGCACCACGCTGGCAAAGGCCTCGTTTACCTCTATCAGGTCCACATCCGGCAGCTGCATACCCGCCAGCTTAAGGGCCTTGTGGGCGGCGGGCACGGTGCCTGTCAGCATCAGCAGGGGGTCGCTGCCCACCACTGCCCAGCTGCGGATGCGCGCCCGAGGCCGGAGTCCATATTGGTTAACGGCATTGGCTCCGGCAATCAATAAAGCCGAGGCCCCGTCCACAATGCCGCTGCTGTTTCCGGCAGTGTGCAGGTAGTGTATGGGGGCCAGGTCGGGGCGCTGGGCCAGGGCAGCCTTGTCATAGCCGTGCTGCTCGGCATATTCGCGAAATACCAGGGGCAGCTGCCCCAGGCTCTCCACGGTGCTTTCCGGGCGGATGATCTGGTCGGTTTCGAGTAGGATCTGTCCGCTTGTATCCCGTACCGGGATTATGCTCCGGAATCGCCCGTCCCGGGTTGCCCCGGCTGCCCGCTGGTGCGAACGCGCCGCCCAGGCATCGGCCTCGGCGCGCGATAGGCCCAGCTCGGTAGCAATCAGCTCTGCCGATACACCCTGGGGCAAAAAAGTATGCGAAACGAGCTGCGAGGCCGGGGAGCCGACGTAAAACGCCCCGCCGTCGGCACCCAGGGGCACGCGGCTCATACTCTCTATACCCCCGGCTATGGCCAGCTGCTGCATGCCGCTCATGATGCCAGCTGCTGCCTGGTGTACGGCTTCGAGTGCCGATCCACAAAAGCGATTGAGGGTAACGCCTGCCACGGCGCTGGGCCAGCCAGCCTCCAGGGCTACCAGCTTGGCCAGGTCTCCCCCCTGCTCCTGCACTTGGTCTACGCAGCCCAGCAGTACGTCCTCTACCACAGCGGGATCTAGCTGCGCACGCTGCTGCAGGGCATGCAGCAGCTGCACGCCCAGCTGGTGGGCAGGTACGTCTCGCAGGGCTCCCTTCTCGCGGTGGCCCCGCCCCCTGGGCGTGCGCACCGCATCTATAATGTAGGCGTTGGGCATTTTCGTTGTCTAGGTTGGGTGCGCTTTACATCAGGTGCCGTTTATTCAGCACCTGCCTCTCCCGAGAGCTGATTGCGCAGGCGCTGTAGATCCGCATCATTGGCCACAGCGTTGCCAGATGCTTCGGCCTCGGCCCGCAGGGCTATCTCGCCCACAGAGAGGTCTAGCAACCAGCGGCCCCCTCCGGGGTTGTAGAAGCTGATGGGGTAGATCTTTTCTTGTCCATTTTGGGTTATCCGGGCGTGTATCAGGCGTTTAGCACTGTCTTCAATCTTGGTTTCAAACGTAGCGCGGCTCAGGTCGGGCAGCGTGTAGGCAATTGGTTCGCTGATAACAAACCTTCCGTCCACGGTATCTGCATTCAGGCTTAGTACAAAGCGCTCTACAGCATCGGGGCTGTACACGGGGGCCAGATAGGCTTGTATTTTGGCAGGCGTATTGCAGTCGGCCCCCATCACAATGTAGCCCGACTGAGTAAGGGCATCTTTGTATGCGTATCCCCCGTTTCCACCTTTTAGTATCCAGTCTGTCCGGCTGATTGCAGCAGCCAGTACGGCCCGTGCCGAGTCTGGCGACAGCGGGGCTGCGGGTTTCCCCTTCAGCTGGCTAGCCAGGTTCTGTATCTCGGCATCGCGAACGCGGGCTATGCTGTCTTGCCTGCGCTGCTCGGCCTCCAGCCGGGCACGGGTAGAGGGGCGGGTGCAGGCAGCAGCGGCCAGTAGCACCACTACACATACTGTATGGATATATGGGGGACGATACATGATGATGAGTAGCCGGAAATGACGCAGAACCGCAGCGAAGCGCACAGAAAAAGCAGGAAAATATAGACAAAAAAAATGCAGGTGCCATTTGACACCTGCATAAACCGTTTCTTTTTTGAGTGGGCAGCTTATTTGCCAGCAACCAGCTCCTTGATACGAGAGGATTTGCCAAAGCGCTGACGCTGATAGAAGATGCGTCCGCGGCGAACCTTGCCCAGGCGGGTTACTTCTATTTTCTCCACGTTTGGGCTGTGTATGGGGATGATGCGCTCAACGCCTACGCCGTTGCTTATTTTGCGAACGGTTACGGTCTCGGTGCTGCCGGTACCCCTGCGCTGTATTACCACGCCCTCAAACTGCTGAATGCGCTCCTTGTTACCCTCCACTATACGCTGATGTACATTGATGGTATCGCCGGCCCGAAACTGGGGAATCTCGGCATTTACGTACTGGGCCTGTACCAGGTTGATCAGATCTTCCATTGTCTTTTTCTTTTCGAACCGAAAAATGAGGGGCAAATATAAGGATAAAATCTGCGGATTTTCTTCCAAGTGGTTCGGGCGCGTGTTTTTTTTGCCTTTCCGTATCTGGGGCTTCCGGGTGCTCGCTCTTTCCTGCCAGCGCGGAACCGGGGGGAGCAGGTAGCTCTGGCTGCTTTCGGGGTCGTTTAGTTACCCTTCTTCCTCTGCCAGCAGGTCGGGCCTTAGTCGCCGGGTTTTGGCCAGGGCCTGGGCGTGCTGCCATTCGGCAATCTTTTGAAAATGGCCGGAACGTAGTACCTCGGGCACGGCCTGCCCCTCCCACTCGGCAGGGCGTGTATAGAGGGGGGCCTCCAGCAGTCCATCCTGAAAGCTGTCTTCCAGGGCGCTGCTCTCGTCGCCCAGCACGCCGGGCAGCAGGCGGCCTATGGCATCTATCAGCACCAGGGCGGGCAGCTCACCACCGCTCAGCACATAGTCGCCCAGGCTGATGTTTCGGGTAACAAACGTATCGCGCACCCGCTGGTCTACCCCCTTGTAGTGGCCGGCCAGTAGCAGCAGGCTCTGCTTCAGGCTCAGCTGGTTGCACAGGGCTTGTGTCAGGGGTTCTCCGTCGGGGGTCAGGTAGATTACCTCGTCGTAGCTGCGCTGCTGCTGCAGGTGGCGTATGGCGCGGGCAATAGGCTCTACCATCAGCACCATACCAGCCTGTCCGCCATAGGGGTAGTCATCTATCTGGCGGTGCTTGCCCTCGGCATAGTCCCTTAGGCCATGCACCCCTACGGTCAGGAGCCCCTTCTGCTGGGCACGCTTCAGGATGCTGTGCTGCAGCGGGCTTTGCACCAGCTCGGGCAGGGCGGTCAGCAGGTCAATGTGCATCCGTCTGGTTCACAAATTGCTTGCTGTTTATGCCCCGGTAGTAGGCCCCCCGGCCGTCATACACCCGTCTGCGCTCGCTGTGCATACAGGCGGTGGAGCAGCAGCCCTCGTGCGCCTCGGCACAGCTGTGGCACACCAGCACATGGGTATTGCAGTCTGCGTTGGCACAGTTCAGCATATGCTCGGTGGGGCTGCCACACAGGCTACAGTGGCCCACTACCGTGGGGTTTACCCGGTTTACGGGCACCACCACCCGGCCATCGAACACGTAGCAGGCGCCCTCAAAGTCTTCGCCGTCTGCCTCGTGCCCATAGCGCACAATGCCGCCATGCAGCTGGCGTACATCCTTGAAGCCCCGCTTGAGCAGCAGGGCCGATACTTTCTCGCACTTGATGCCGCCGGTGCAGTAGGTTACGATGGGTCTGTCCTTCAGGTGCTCCAGCTCGTCCAGCTTATCGGGCAGCTCGCGAAAGTTATCGATATCCAGCGTGAGCGCACCCTTGAAGTGGCCCAGCTCGGTTTCGTACCGGCTGCGCGCATCCAGGATCACCACCTCGCCGGGGTCCTTCAGCAGCTGGCGCATTTCTTCCGGCTCTATATAGGCACCGCTTTCTTCCCAGGGCTTCAGCTCCTCGGGGGCACTCAGGTTTACAATTTCGTTCTTCAGGCGCACATGCAGCTTGTAGAAGGGCAGCTCGTGGTGCGCATCTACCTTGAACTCTATACCCCTAAACTGAGGGTGCTGCTGCATGGCCTGCATATAGGCCTGTGTGGCAGCTACCGTACCGGCCACCGTGCCATTCAGGCCCTCGTGTGCCACCAGGATGCGGCCCAGCAGGCCCAGCTGGGTGCACAGCTGCTGCTGATCGGCCACAATGGCTGCGGGATCATCCAGCGGCGTGAAATAGTAATAGAGCAAAATCTGATACGGATTCATGCTGCAAAGATACGATTTAGGCACGTGTGTAGGGGCCCCGGTAGCACATGTGGGTTGGCATCTCGGGCTTTGTGGCAGGCTGCCTAGTGCCCGGTGCGCCCACTCGTGCTCAGCTGTATAGCCAGGATGCCGAGTAAAACCAATACAATGCCCAGCAGCTGGAGCCGGCTGATGTGCTGCCGTAGCCAGATGGCATCCACCAGCAGGGTAAGGATGATGGCAGCCGCAGACCATACGGCATAGGCCACATTTACCTGCATCCGCTGCAGCACCAGCGACAAAAAGTAGTAGGCACCCCCATAGCCCAGTACAATGAACGGGATAAGCCACCAACGCCCGAAACCGTTGGCGTACTTGAGGCTATAGGTGCCTATAGTCTCCAGGCATATGGCAAATGCGAGGTGGAGCCACTTCATAGGGATGTTGCATGAGGCTGCCACGGCCTCCCACTTCCGCCTGGGCAGCCGTACTACAAGGTAATCAAATTTTCGGTAAGCATCGTCTATCAAACGAACCCTACAGGACCTGGCAGGGATAAGCGTGGCACCCGGGTGCGCATACCCACAGCCCATTGCATGCAAAGCACGCGACCATACAAATATCCCCCCCTAGCCCTGCCTATGCCTGGGGGTGGGCAGTAGCCGACGGATCAGGCCATTCAGCTCCTCGCTAATGTGCAGCCGGTATACCAGGGGCAGGTATATGCCTGCCACTACGGCGCTTTTCCAAAAAAGGTCGGCCAGCCAGTGAAAGGAAGGCAGCCACCAGGCCACGGCCCCACCCACCAGCACCGCCACCACCAGCCTAAGGTGCGCGGGCACAAAGGGCTGCAGACCGTAGAAGCGGTATAGCCAGGCCGATTTCAGCAGGTTGGTACACGCCATGCTGAGCAGGGTAGCCAGTGCTGCACCCCGCATGCCCCACAGGGGGATCAGCAGCAGGTTGGCCCCCAGGGCCAGCAGCAGCAGCAGCAGATTGCTGTACAGCTCATACACATACTTCCTCGATGTATTGAGTAGATAGTGATTTACCCCAAAAAGAATATTTAGCCACATGGAGGCGGCCAGAAGGTAAAACACATCGAAAAAAGCCGCATAGGAAGGCTTGAGCAGGTGGCCAGCCAGTGCATCCCGGTTGGCCAGCACCAGCAGCAGCAGCAGGCTGCACAGGGTGGTGTTTACCAGGCTGCTCTGCACATATATGCGCCTTAGGTAGGGCATATCCATGCGCTGCCAGGCCTGTGCCACCAGTGGGAGGCCGATCCGGAGAAAAGCCCTGCTGGGTAGGGCGATGGCCGTGGCCATGGCAATAAACAGACTGTAATAGGCCACTTGGGCCTCGCCCACCAGGCTGCCGATCATGATCTTATCCAGCTCGAACACCAGGATGATGCTGCCTGCAGAGGCAAGGCTATGCAGGCTGTAGCGCAGCAGGCCGCGCCGCTCGCGGGGCCGTAGCGGGGGGGCTGCAGGCTGCCACAGCAGCAGCCGTGCCCGCCGCCAGATGAAGAACAGCAGCAGCAGGTGCAGCCCCAGATAGGCGTACACAAACATATGGAAATGAAGCAACTGCATGGCATACAGCAGCAGCAACAGTGTAATACCCAGGCGCAGGCCCACCTCGCGCAGGAACAGGGGCACACTGGTCTGCAGGTTGGACTGTAGGATGGCCTCGAGCATACCCACCACAGCCAGCACCATGCCCAGGGCAAGGGCTATGGGGTAATATGCCAGAAACAGGGGCGACCTGGCCTGCAGCAGGTGGTGGGCCACGGGCCACAGCAGCAGGTAGGCCACGGCCAGCGGCAGCGCCACGCGCAGCAGCGTACGGGCCAGAAAGCGGTAAAGGGCGGCTAGCCGCCCCTGCCTGCTGAATTTTGGGTAGTAGCGGAGCAGGCCACTGCTCAGCCCGAAGAGGATAACAACACTCAGCAGCATGGCTACGCTATTGGTCAGCTGTATGTATCCTACCCGCTCATCCTCCATCAGGCGGGGCATCAGGAACATGACATTCAGGATACCCAAGCCCGCCCCGGCATAGGAGAGCAGGGTGTTTTGGATAGACTGGCGGATAATGATGCCCATCAGAATGACAGCTCGGTGAGGGCCAGCTCGGTGAAGAATCGGTTGGTATCTACCAGCAGGTTATGGTGCAGCATGGCATCGTTTGGCAAAGTGAGCTGGCCAGGGCTTCAGTACACAGCACAGGGCGTCTATCCAGCGCTGTAGGGCCTCGGGGCGGTGTTTCCCACCTATCCGGAAGGGCTGGAAGAAGTGGCAACGCAGCAGCTCCTGCCTGGCTTCTACAAAACGCACCTGGCGGATGGGCGTAAGCCCTAGCGCACAGTAGCCAAACCGGAGGTAAACCCGCAGGCCGACCCAGTCCCAGTCAAAACTGTCAAAATCTATCACATCAGCTAACCGGTGGCTATACTTGCCTGTCTTTTCGTGGTAAAAGACCGGGCTAGTATTGATCCAGTCATTGACTGCTACTGCCTCCATGTGTGCCAAATTTGTCGCAATATAGGATTTAAGCTGTCTGCGGGGGGGGGGTGGCAGCGGTATTGCACAAATGAGCAGAAGACTGCGTTGTAAGAGATAACTATTCATCTGGCTCCTCCGGTCATCAAAAAGACAAGCACATGCAGGGAATGGTTTTACTAATCTTGCTCTACTACCTGCTGGCAGCGCGGCTACGGCAGGAGGAGGCCATGCGCACGCGCTATGCCCGGCAGCTCTTTCTGTCGGCCCGCTACTACCTGGAGCACAGCCAGTTTCTGCTTGCCATACGCCGATACGACCGACTAATAGCCCTCTACCCAGACAATCCCACCTACTACCTGGAGCGGGGCCTGGCCTATGTGCGCAGCCAGCAGCCCGAGGCAGCCCTGGCCGACCTGAAACACATAGACGGTAGCCAGATAGAGGACACCAGTTTTCACCAGCTGATGGGGTTGCTCTTTCTGAAACTGGCGGACTATCCGGCTGCGCGCCTGGCGGCAGACCGAGCGCTACGGGCGGACCCACACAACCCCGAGGCCCTGTTTACCCTGGCCCTATCGGCCCTGTACAACGGGGATGCCGAAGAGGCAATTGAGCGATTTGCTCAACTGACGGAGGACTATCCGGAGCGGGCCATCTACTGGAACCACCTGGGTATGGCCCTGTATGCCCACAACCGGGCAGAGGAGTCTCTGGTGGCCTTTAACGAAGGCGTGGAGCGGGCCGACGACCCCGAAGAGCGCAGCACCATCCTGAGCAACCGGGCAGAGGTGCTACTAACACTGGGGGCAGCCCCACAGGCGCTGGATGATAGTAATCGGGCTATATCGCACAACGAGCGGAACGCAATGGCACACTGGCAGCGCAGCAGCCTGCTGCTGATGCAGGGCCGGTGGGCCGAAGCCTTCGCACAGGCCGAAGTGGCCTGCGTGCTGGAATATGAGGCGGACTGGCTGGCCTATGTGTATCCCAACTAGTGGGGTGCCCGGTGGTGCCGGTAGGCATCCCATAGCATAAGGCCAAAGGGAAACCACCAAATAAGGTCATTCGGGATCAGTGCATAGCCAAACTGCGGATAGGTCATTCCTACCAGCCAGTGCGCGGCAAAGCCCAGCGGACCCAGCACCTTGCCCAGCAGGCCCACAGCCACCATAGGCCAGTGGCGAATATAGTCTGCAGCTGCCCACCAGTAGCCCAGGCCATACACCCCAATGACCATGCCCATACCCTGCCACACCATGGGGTAGTCTATCTCGGGTATGCCCAGCAGCCTGAAAAACTGCTGTGGAAACAGCCCCACCCACAGGCCCCACAGGATGTTGTACACCGCAGCAATGCGGAGCACGGTGCGCAGCCAGGGACGTGAGGGGGCAGGTGGGTGGGCGTTTTGCATGATCCCAAAATAGAGATTCTTTTCTTTCGGCCCGCGCCAGGCACACAATAGCCGCCCACTAATCTCAGAAGCTAGTGTGCAAATCCACTGAGTACAATCGTGGTATCGAGCCAGAATGGGCGGGGGTTTCCGGGGTCGGGATGCTGCAGGTTAATAAACAGATGCTGATAGTCGGGCGTAAAACAGCTACCCGTGGTTTCTGCCCCCGGGGGTGCAACTAGCAGCCGGTTCAGGTCGTCTACCCGTGGGTTTTCCAGGCGCAGGTTCAGCACATACACCTCGTTGTAGTATTGGCCGCTGGCGTAGGCCGGCACCCGCCCGTTATCTGGCTCATTGATGTCTTCGTGGATGATGAGGAGGTGGCGCAGGGAGTCGTAGCACAGGTTGTCCGGGTTTGCCAGGTGGTTGGCACCCTGGGTGGCAGGCCCTCCCTCCAGGTAGGGCCGGATGTGGAGGCGGGTGGTATCGAATACCAGAATGCGGCCATAGAGGTCTCGAAAACGCCCCCCCTGCTGGTAGGGCTCCAGGTGCGCAGCCGGCCTTCCGCCCATGCGTATGGCTGCCTGCAGATCTACATCGGTCTTGCCGGTTTCGGTCAGCAAGATGCGCCCATCTGGCAGCAGCACCAGGTCTTCCAGCCGGAGAAAAAAACTGGCACCGAGGCTCAGGGCTGTGCGGCGTGCCTCCGCCAGTGCCTCATAGTCCGGCGGCAGGGGCAGCCAGCGCCCGCCCGCCCCCTGCTGCTGGTAGGCGTAGAGCCTGCCACTGCTTAGGTCGCGAGGCCTGTGGGCCACAAACTTGAACAAGATGCCGGGGGCGTAGTCGTCCAGCAGATACACCGTGCGCTCGTCTGCTAGCAGCAGGGCTCCCTCGTGGCTGAAACGGCCCATGGCCGTACGCTTGCCCAGCACTCGGCCAGTTCCAACCTCTACTTCCACCATCCACCCATACTGCTGGTAGGCCGGGTGGCCCTGGTACAGGCTGGTGTCGCATAGGCCCTGGCCCCCCAGGCATAGTTCGGCATTGCTGGCAGGCTCATACTCTTCGCTAGTAAGCACCGTACCCCATGGGGTGGCTGTGCCCAGGCAGTTGTTCCAGCTGCCGCGTACAGGCGAAAAATCCACTGCCCTCGGGGGTTCCGTTTGTACCCACTGCCGGCCCCTGTGCGCCAGGGTCAAAATACTTGCGCCGCCGCCATCGCCCAGCACGGGGTCGGGGCCGGTGCTTTCATGATTGATCCACAGATACCCCTGCTCGCTACCGTTCAGGGGCAAATAGGCCATAAAATCGAGCTTACCCTTGCTGTGTGCTGGCCGCCCATTCAGCCATACCGTATCGCCAGCCTGGAACAGAACCTGTAGCTGTAGCTCGCTGGGATAAACAATACCCGAAGCAGAAAAACTTGTATCGACTGGCGTAAAGGGTAGCTGCGAACTCAAACGACTGAGTAGGCAACAAAAAAACAACAGAAGCCGCAGGTGCAAGGTCATAATCATTCCCTGCCAAGGGTACCGCTGCCAGGCATGAGCAGACAGCCAAATATAAAGCGAAAAACCACACAAAAGCGCGGCACTGCGGCCCGGGCACCCACAGCCCGCTCCAACCCCTGCGGCCCTACCACCGGGAGAGTGGCAGCAGGGCCAGTGCCCGGTCGTCCTGCACGTACACCAGGTGGTGCTGCCAGACGAAGAAACTGTCGATGCCTATTTTTTCGCGCCCCTGGTATAGCGTAGCACGCTGTAGTTCGGCGCCGGCATGCAGCACCAGCAGCTCGGCCGTGTAGTGTGCGGGCTGTGTGCCTTGCTCCGCTTGCCCTGCACGCAGGGCACACCAGATCTCGTAGGGCCCCCAGCTCAGGTACTCCAGCTGCAGGGCGGGCTCATAGTCCAGCCAGGGGCGCACACGGGCCACCAGCTGGGGCCACAGGGCATCGGTATACACGGCTGTGCCCGGAAAGTGCTGCTCCGGCAGCGGGTATGGGTTGGGGTCTGGCCGCCGTGGGCGGCCGGTGCCTGGGTGCAGGTGCACTGCCTGGCCCTGGCCATCGGCACACCACAGCCCAGTGGCACTCAGGCTGCGCAGCTGTAGCTCGGGCTGCTCCCACAGCTTTTTGCCCGTGCGGCAGGCATAGGCCGCCAGGTGCCGCTGGGTAGGGCTGCCCGGGTGGGCATAGCCATGTGTGTACAGGCAGCTGTGGCCTACGGCGCGCAGGCCGCGCCACCAGTCCTCAGTAGGCAGCAGCCGGGGCCTGCCCCGCAGGGGCAGCCAGGCATAGCCCACCTGGCGGGCTGCTACATCCCGCAGCTCTACCCCCAGGCCCCGCCTGCC
Source organism: Bacteroidota bacterium (assembly GCA_021300195.1). Classification (NCBI taxonomy): domain Bacteria; kingdom Pseudomonadati; phylum Bacteroidota; species Bacteroidota bacterium. The sequence goes on from JAJTIE010000021.1 coordinate 13,288, forward strand.
CGCCCGCACCTGCCAGATGCGCCCCGGGAGGGGGTACAGCCGGGGCAGCAGGGGGGCAGCAGGGGCCAGTAGCATGATGCAAAGATGCAGAGAGATCCCTAACTTGCAGGCATGAACTTTCGCTCTATTAACCCGACCGAAACACCCCTGCGCGAGCGTTATGCCTATCTGACTGGTGTAATTGGCCCCCGGCCCATTGCCCTGGCCAGCACCCTGGACCGAGCCGGTAACCCGAACCTGGCACCCTTCAGCTACTTCAACCTGTTCAGCGCCCAGCCCCCCATCGTCATCTTCAGCCCAAACCGAAGCGGACGGACCAACGAGCTGAAGGACACAGCTCGCAATGTGATAGAAACCGGCGAAGTAGTAATCAACCTGGTAAGCCACGCCATTGTGGAGCAGCAGAACCTAGCCAGCTGTGAGTATCCCCGTGGGGTAAATGAGTTTGAGAAAGCGGGGCTTACACCCCTGGCCAGCACGGTGGTAAAGCCCGCACGGGTGGCCGAAAGCCCCGCCCAGCTGGAGTGCACCGTGCGCGAGGTAATGATGCTAGGCACCACCGGCGGCAGCGGCGTGCTGGTGATATGCGAGGTAAAGATGATCCACCTGATGGAGGCCGCCCTGGACCCCGCCAGCGGAGCCATAGACCCCCACCAGCTAGACCTGGTAGCCCGCATGGGCGGAAACTGGTACTGCCGCGCCCAGGGCGACGCCCTGTTTGAGGTAGAAAAGGCGGTAGACAAGACCGACCTGATCGGCATAGATGCCCTGCCAGCCCACATCCGCAATAGCGAGATACTGAGTGGGAACGACCTGGGCAAGCTGGCCAACCGCAGAGACATACCCACCCCACACGCCCCGGGAGCCAGCCTGACCGAAGGCCTGAATGGCCGCGCAAGCTACCACCGGCGTGCACAGGCCCTGCTAGCCGATGGCCAGGTAGAGGCTGCCTGGCAGCTACTCCTCTCGCCCAATGCCCAGTAGAATGCGGTTCAGCGTAGCGGTTACGCCCCGCACGTGGTTGTCTATCAGCGCATAGCTGCGGTCCAGCACGCGCAGATATTCAAGCGTCAGCTGGTCTCGCGGGTAGTAGTACAGGTCCTCCAGCCGCCGCCGGTCCAGGTAGAAGTCGTACACCTGATAGTTATATCCGTCGGGCGTAAAGGCTATGCGGATGTTGTACTCGATCCGCACACGTACCTCGTAGATGAGGGGCTGTAGCCGTCCGCGTGCCAGGATAACCGTGGCATCGGTATGTACCGTATCGAAGGACAAAATATCGCTCAGCTGGGGGTGCCTGCCTATAAAGCGGGCTGCCTCCAGGAAGTAGGCTACGCGGTGATGATCCGGGTTATAGATCTCGCGCTGATACAGAAAGCGGCCCAGGCTGGTATCCAGCGGCATAGGCACCACGGGCCGCGTGCCATGCGTGGGCTGGGCGCACAGGCTACCGCCACCGGCCAGCAGCAGCAAGCCGCACACCAGCAGGCACGCACAGGCCTGGCAGCCCTGCATCCTGGCACCTGGCCTGCCAGCTGTGCTATTGGCCGCTGTACGGGCTGTGGCATGCCGCCCCATGGGCTTAAACTACGCGAAAATTGGCCGATGGATAGCACCTATCGGCAAAAAAAATCCTGGCACGATGCCCCCCACCCGATTACCTTTGTGCATGGCTACTGTTACAAACCTGGACCTCCAGCCGGGCATGCTACACAGCTGGATGGCCGAGCTGCGCAGCACCGCCATCCAGCAAGACCGCCAGCGATTTCGGCACAACCTGCAGCGTATTGGCTTCCTGCTGGCCTACGAAATCAGCCGCACACTCGCCTATACGCCCAGTGAGGTAACCACCCCGCTGGGCAGCCTGCAGCTGCCACAGCTGCCTGCCCAGCCCGTACTGGTGAGCATCCTGCGGGCAGCCCTACCCATGCAAGAGGGCTTTCTGCAGGTGTACGACCAGGCCGACTGTGGCTTTGTGGCCGCCTATCGGAATCCGCTGGGCGAAGAAGCCTTTGAGATAAGCGTGGACTACAGCAGCTGCCCGAACCTGGCAGGCCGCTGCCTGATGCTGCTAGACCCCATGATAGCCACCGGACGCAGCATGGTGGCCTGCTACCGGCAGCTGGGCCAGTATGGGCAGCCCGCCCAGCTGTATGTGGCGGGGCTGATAGCCAGCAGCGAGGGGCTACACCTGCTACAGCGCCAGCTGCCGCCGCACACACACATCTACGTAGCGGCAATAGATGACGAACTGACAGCCAAAAGCTACATTGTGCCCGGCCTGGGTGATGCGGGCGACCTGGCTTTTGGCAGCAAGGAAATCCATAGCTAGGAGCCGGTGCAGTTTCTTCTCTACCTCTCGGTACTGCTCCTGTCGGGCTTTAAGTTTCTGCCGGCAGTGGCACTCAGCCTGGCCTATGGCTTGGGCACAACCGAGCAAATGGTGCTTACGGGCCTGGGGGGCACGCTGGGGGTGGTGGTGTCCACCTATGGTGGCGACTGGATCCGCCGGTACTGGGCCCACCTGCACCACCGGCGCGGCCGCAGCCAGGCGGGCGTGCAGGGCCAGCCACAGCCCCGCAGGCGGGGGCAATACATCTGGCAGCGCTTTGGCCTGTGGGGTGTTAGCATACTGGTGCCCTTTCTTATGCCCCTGGTAGCCACCGGCATTGCCCTGGCCTTTGGCACCCCCAAGCGCAAAATCCTGCGCTATATGGTGCCCAGCATCCTCCTCTGGGCGGTGGCCTTTGCCCTGCTGGGCAGCCTGGTGCGCCCCCTGCTGGCTTATATCGGACTATAAGCCAGATAAAATGTGGAGTTGTGCAGCTATTCCAGAAATTCGTTTACTTTTGCAGAAAGCATAATTTCCATTTTACAATGAAGTACCTATTGGTATGCCTTAGCCTGCTCCTGGGTGCCGCACAGGCCCAACTGGTGGATGTAACCCAGCTGACCGCGGATAAAACAACGCGTATGTTCAGCGATGGCAAGAACACCGTAACCGGCTATGTAAACGCAGTAATAGAAGCACAGACAAACTGCTGCGGCAGAGATGACATTTTCCTCTCCTTCAAAACAGACGCACGGGGGTATGTAACAGATGTGCGCGTGCTGGCGGGCAAGAATGATTGCATCAAGCAATCGGTGGCCGACATTGTGCGCTACATACGCTGGACCCCCACGAATGACGAGGGCAAGCAAACCTTTATGCCCGTAAAAATCCGTGTACTGGAAGACTGCCCCGATAACAGGAAGAATGTATACGCCGCCATCAACCCACCTGCCGGATGGCAAGGGCCGGCTACCCTGGCCACGGCGGAAAGCCCGGCCAGCAACACGGCCACTACAACCGCTGCTACTACTACAGCCACCACCGGCACCGGCACCACCACTACGCCTGCTGCCACTACGGCTACGGGCAACACGGGCACTGTAGCAACTGCTACTACAGCCACCACCAGTACCAACACTACGGCTGCCAACACGGCCGCGAACAACACGGGCACTGTAGCAACTGCTACTACAGCCACCACCAGTACCACCGCTACTACTACTCCTAAAGCCACCACCGGTGCCACCACTACAACTGCTGCCACTACGGGCACTACTGCCACTACCACCCCTGTAGCGACGACCGGTGCCACAAAAACGGGCGCTACCACAACGGCCGCAAGCAACACGGGCACTACTGCCACTACTACTCCCAAGGCCGCCACCGGTGCCGCCACTACAGCTGCTGCCACCACGGGCACTACTACAGCCACTACCAACGAAATAGCCAAACTACCCGCAGGCGAAACGGATCAGCAGGGGAATTTCCGCGTGCCTACCGTTAGCCTCCCACCCCAGACGTATGACCGGACAGTGGGCAACCTGGAGCCCAATGAGAGCCACATCCGCACCGTGGCCAACTCGTCCGGGCCCAGCATACCCCGCCCCAGCTACCGCGGCGGCGAACCCGCCATGGGTGTGTACCTCCGCCAGGCCCTGCGCAAAGAGGGCGTGTGTGAGCTGGCACATGTGCTAGCCGAGCTGACCATCTCGCCCGACGGCAAGGTGGTGGACTACCGAGTGTTTGCCGCCAACAACGAAAAGGTGTACAACACCCTGCCCGGCATATTCCGGGGCATGGAGTTTAGCCCCACGGGCATATCGGTAGCCCAGTACTACTACCTGGAGTTCAAAACTGAGATGGTGTGCAGCGGCACAGAACGTACGGATCTGCGCAACGTGAAACCCTACCTGAACACCCCGGAAACCGCACAAAATGTGAACTTCATCAACACGGGCAGTGCCACAGCCCCCGCAGATGAGTAAAGATTGATGGATGATGTGACCAGAAAAGCGGAGCTAAACCCTCCGCTTTTTTTAATTTTACGGCATGTCGCTACAGGTATCGGAAAATATGGACGCACTGTATGTACGCCTGGCACACCCGGCGCACATCCTGATTACCACCCACCAGAAGCCCGATGGCGATGCCATGGGCAGCGGCCTGGCCCTGTACCACTACCTGCGGAACTTGGGGCAGCGGCCCGTATTCCTAAGCCCCACGCCCTATGCCGACTACTTCCAGTGGATGCCGGGGGCCGAACACACAGCCGTGTTTACCGATAACGAAACCCACTACCTGGACCAGATTGCCAAAGCGGATGTGATCTTCTGCGTCGACTTTGGCGAACTGCACCGCGCCACCAGCACCGTGGGCAGGGCTATCCATGAGAGCGCGGCGATCAAGGTGAACATAGACCACCACATCCTGAAAATGGGGCGCACCTTTGCCGAGTATAACTACCGCGACGTATCGGCTAGCTCCACCTGCGAGCTCATTTATGACTTCATCCAGCTGCATACCGGTAGCCGGCACCTGGATACCAACATTGCCACCTGCCTCTACACGGGCATACTAACCGATACGGGCTCTTTTCGCTACGAATGTACGACGCCCAAGGTGCACGATACGGTGGCCGACCTGCTGCGGTATCAGGTGGACATTGGGCAGGTAAACTTCCATCTGTTCAACAACTTCAGCGAGCACCGCACCCGCTTTATCGGCTATGCGCTATACCAGTGCCTACAGGTGCTGCCCGAGTATCGCACGGCCTATTTCCGCATCAGCCTGGAGGATCAGGAACGCTTCGGCCTGAAAGAGGGCGACACCGAGGGCCTGGTAAACTATGCGCTCAGCATACAGGGTATCAACTTTGGCGTACTGCTGAAGGAAACACCCGAGATGGTAAAGATGAGCTTCCGAAGCCTGGGTACATTCCCCACAAACGAGTTTGCCGCAAACTTTATGGGGGGGGGCCACCACAATGCCAGCGGGGGCAAGAGTGAGCTATCTCTGGCGGAAACGGAGCAAAATTTCCTACAGTTACTTCCACAGTTTCAATCCCAACTAGATTATGTACCCTAAGTTTTTACTATTGGCCCTGGTGCTCGTATGTGCACTGGGCTGCAAGCCCGACACCCAATCTGCCGATGCGGAGACCGTGGCCCTACCCGGACCGGATGCAAAATCCCAGGCCGGAGATAGCACAGGCCGCCCGCCCTACGCAATAGCGGACAGTAGCCAGATCGTAACCACGGCCAGCGGCCTGCAGTACTATGTGGTGAGCAAGGGGGCCGGCAATATACCCAAGCCCGGATACAGCATCCTGGCGCACTACCACGGCATGCTGGCCGATGGCAGTGTGTTTGACAGCAGCTTTGACCGAGGGCAGCCCTTCAACTTTACCCTGGGCCAGGGCCAGGTAATAAAGGGCTGGGACGAGGCATTTGGCCTACTGCCTGTGGGCACCCGGGCCATCCTGATTATACCCGCTGGCCTGGCCTACGGCGACCAGGACCGGCCCAACATCCCGGGCGGCTCTACCCTTTACTTCCACGTACAGCTGCTGGCAGCCAATCCTTCCTAGGGCCTGGCTAAATCTCACCCACAAAAAAGGGGCTGATCGGCCCCTTTTTAAGTAAAAATGAAGGGGCCAAGCGGCCCCTTATTTATTTGCAGGAGAAGGTGGACAAACCAGCTGTACGGCATGCCGGACGCGTACTGGCCAAGTGGCCTACACCCTGCTACAGCAGCATCCGCACCGGGTTTTCCAGCAGAAACTTCAGGGTCTGCAAGAATTCGCTGCCCGTAGCCCCATCCACCGCACGGTGGTCGCAGCTCAGCGTTACCCGCATCTGCTTTCCGGGTACCACCAGGCCATTCTTCACTACCGGCACCTCCTGTATGGCCCCCACGGCCAGGATGCAGGCATCGGGGGGATTGATAATGGCGGTAAACTCTTCGATGCCATACATACCCAGGTTGCTGATGGTGAAGGTATTGCCCTGAAACTCATCGGGCTGCAGCTGCTTGTTTCGTGCCCTGTCGGCCAGCAGTTTCACCTCACTGTTTATGTCGCCCAGGCCCTTTCGGTCTGTATGCCGGATAACGGGTACAATCAGCCCCTCTTCCACAGCCACGGCCACGCCAATGTGAATGTCGTGGTTATAGCGTATGCGGTCGCCTAGCCAGCTGCTGTTCACCTTTGGGTGCTTGCGCAGGGCCGTAGCACAGGCCTTCACCACCAGGTCGTTGAAGCTGATCTTGGTGTCCTCCTGCTTCAGCTGCTCGCGGAAGGCGGCAGCCCGCTCCATGTCAATCGGCATAGTGAGGTAGAAGTGCGGGGCACTGAACTTGCTCTCACTCAGGCGGCGGGCAATGGTTTTGCGCATCTGGCTGAGTGCCACGTCCTCGTACTGTGCATCTGGTGCGGGCACCAGGTGGGTGGGGGTGGCGGCGTGCCCAGCGGCGGGGGTGCCCCCTGCCTGCATGGCTGCTTCCACGTCTTTCTTCACGATGCGTCCGCCATCGCCACTGCCCTGCAGCCGTGCCAGGTCCAGGCCTGTTTCTTTGGCCATTGCCTTGGCCAGGGGGCTAGCCTTCAGGCGGCTGTCGGCCCCATCAACCTTAGCGGGGGGGGTAGCCACAGCGGTAGCTGAAGCCACAGCGGGGGTGGCGGCGGCAGCCGGGCTGCTGGCCGGTTCGGTAGGCTTTCCGCCCTTCGTCCGGGCGTTGTATTCGGCTAGAATGCCGCTTACGTCTTCGTCCTTCTTGCCGATGATGATCATCAGCTTGCCTACCGGTATGCCCTCGCCCACCTTGGCCCCTATGTGTAGCACCGTGCCGTCGTAGTAGCTTTCTACCTCCATGGTGGCCTTATCTGTCTCCACCTCGGCCAGCAGGTCGCCACTGGCTACGGTATCGCCCTCCTTCACGTGCCAGGCTGCTATTACTCCTTCCTCCATGGTGTCGCTCAGCAGGGGCATTTCGATGATATCTGCCATAATTTTTCGGTTATCCTTTTTCAGGGTGTATTTGTACCGCATAATTACAAAAAGCCCCGCATACGGCCTATACCTTGGCCTGCTTTACCCAAATGTTTTGGGTGCGGCGGCCAGGCACACTCGGCCTGTACAAGAATGAAGCGGCTGCTGATCCCGAAAAGCAGCGCCCGGGCTTTGCCTTTCCTCAAAATCTGCGTAAACTTGCTCTCCTTATTATCCACATCCATGAAACTGCACGAATACCAAGGCAAAGAGCTGCTAGCTCAATATGGCATCCCGATTCAGAAAGGCTTTGTGGCCGATACCGTAGACCAGGCGGTAGAGGTAGCCCGGAACCTGTATCCCACTACCAATGGCCAGGGGGCAGGCGACCACTTCTATGTAGTAAAGGCGCAGATTCATGCCGGAGGCCGTGGCAAAGGCGGCGGGGTGAAGGTAGCCAAGGGCCTGGACAAAATGAAAGAAGTGGCAAGCCAGATACTGGGCATGCAGCTGGTAACCCATCAAACCGGCCCCGAGGGCAAAAAAGTAAACAAGATTCTGATCGCCGAGGATGTGTTTTACCCCGGCCCCAGCGAGCCCAAAGAGTACTACCTATCCATCACCCTGGACCGCACCACCGGGCGAGATGTGATCATGGCTTCCTCCGAGGGGGGCATGGACATAGAAGAGGTGGCCGAAAAGACGCCCGAGAAGATCGTGAAGGAGTGGATTGATCCCCTGATCGGCCTGGGAGAATTTCAGGCACGAAAGATTGCCTTCAAGCTTGGCCTCGAGGGGCAGGCCTTCAAGAATGCTGTACCCTTCATCAAAAAACTGTACCAGGCCTACCAGGGTATAGATGCCAGCCTGCTGGAAATAAACCCGATGCTGAAGGCCAGCGATGACAAGATAATAGCCGTGGACTGCAAGCTGGACATTGAAGACAATGCCCTGTACCGCCACAAGGACTACCTGGAGCTGCGCGACATAACCGAGGAGGAACCCCTGGAAACCGAGGCCCGGGCCTATAACCTGAACTACATCAAGCTGGACGGAAACGTGGGCTGCATGGTGAATGGAGCCGGGCTGGCCATGGCTACCATGGACATGATCAAGCTAAGTGGCGGCGAGCCGGCCAACTTCCTGGACGTGGGCGGTGGCGCAAACCCCCAGACGGTAGAGGCTGCGTTTCGCATCATCCTGAAGGATCCGTCGGTAAAGGCAATCCTGATCAACATCTTCGGCGGCATTGTGCAGTGCGACCGGGTGGCAAACGGTGTGGTAGAGGCCTATAAGTCCATCGGCGAAATTCCGGTGCCCATCATCGTGCGCCTGCAGGGCACCAATGCCGACATTGCTGCCGACATTATCCGCAATTCCGGCCTGAAGGTAATTCCGGCTATTGAGCTGCGCGAGGCTGCCGCCGCCGTAACCAATGCCCTGAAGCAGAGCGTATAGCCCGCATTCAGCGTATATAGCCCAAAGACTGACCAGGAGGAGTAGCAATACTCCTCCTTTTTTTGTGCGCACTCCTGGCAGCCTGGCGGTAGCGCAAGATTCATCCAACCCGCAGGCTCAAGTATGGCATGCAGGCGGATTAGGCGGCACGATGGGCGGGATTCGCGGGTTGCCTACAGGCAAGAGGCCATCATGCAAACGGGTGCGAGCGGCTGCGCAGGCTCAGTGCTGCGAGCAGGCTACTCAATAGTGCGAGGGCCAGCAGGGTATAAGCATGGGGGAGGTCCAGCAGCAGGTGCCCAATGGCAAGCAGCCAGCTATAGGCCGCCACGATGGAGAGCAACCACCTACCGGCCAGGCGCAGGGTAGGCAGCCAGCCGGGCCCCCCTGGCCAGCTGCCCATGGGGCGCACACGGGCCTGAAAGGCTGCTAAAACCTTGGGATCTGTACGTGGCCCCAGCAGGGCCGCCAGCACCCAGCACAGGGTGGTGGCCAGGGCCGTGAGGACAAAAGGGTATGGCGCATGCAGTTCTGGGGCCAGCCAGCGCAGCAGGATCATCAGCACGATGGGGGTGGCCATAGCTACCAGCTCAGCCCAGGCATTTACGCGGTGCCAGTACCAGCGGGCTATCAGCACCCCACCCAGCCCAGCGCTGGCCTCGATGAGGAAGAGAAAAGCCTGGCCGAGCGAGTCCATAAAAAGGGTAACGAACATGCCCACCAGGGCCAGGCCCAGCGTAGCCAGGCGGCCAGCCCCTACCAGCTGCCTGGCCGAAAGGCCCGGCCGGGCAGGTGCATAGGCATCGTGTATCAGGTAGCTGGCGCCCCAGTTCAGCTGGGTGCTAATGGTGCTCATATAGGCTGCCAGAAAGGCCGCAAGCAGCAGACCCCGCAGGCCCTCGGGCAGGAAGTCGCGCATGGCCAGCACATAGCCCAGGCCGGGGTCGTCCAGCTGGGGGTATAACACCAGGCTGGCCAGGGCTACCAGGATCCACGGCCAGGGGCGCAGGCAGTAGTGCAGAATCTGAAAGATCAGGCTGGCCTGCTGGGCCTGTGCCTCGCCGCGCGTGGCCATTAGCCGCTGGGCTACATAGCCCCCCCCACCCGGCTCATTGCCCGGGTACCAGGCGGCCCACCACTGTAGCCCAAAGAAGCTGAGCAAACTAGCCAGGCTGATGCTCAGCACCTGTAGCCCGCTGGCCTGTGCGCCTACCTGTGGGAAGAACCAGAGCGCTGAAGACTGGCCGCTGGCCACCAGCTGAGCCTTCAGGCCGCTAATACCCCCTATCTGGCTACTGCCTAGCACCAGAAAGGCCAGCACAATGCAGCCCCCCATGGCTAGCAGGAACTGAAAGGCATCGGTAAGCACCACACCACGCAGGCCCCCTATGAGTGAGTAGACCGCGGTGAGCAGCAGCAGGCCAAAGGTCCACAGCCGTGCCTCGTCTGCCGCTATGCCAAAAAGACCCTGAAAGATCTTTACCAGGGCGAGGTTTACCCAGGCCATAATGACTGCATTGAGCAGCAGGCCAAAGTAGATAGCCTTAACTGGGCGCAGCAGGCGGGCACCTGGCCCACTGTAGCGGATGGAGACCAGCTCCACATCGGTGGTTATCTGGGCGCGGTGCCATAGCCGGGCAAAGAAGAAGGTGGTAAACATGCCACCCACCAGCATGTTCCACCACAGCCAGTTTCCACTTATTCCCTGCGTGCGCACCAGCTCAGTCACCAGCAGGGGGGTATCTGCGGCAAAGGTGGTGGCTACTATGCTGAGGCCAGCCAGCCAGGCGGGCAGCTGCCGTCCGCCCAGAAAAAACTCGCCCATACTACGCCCACTCTGCCTACTGGCATAGAGGGCTATACCCAGGCTCGCACCTACAAATGCAAGCAGAATGATCCAGTCCCAGATGGTAATCATAGGCCCTAATATGACACAAAAAAAGGGGACAGCTGTCCCCCTTTTTGTTTTTTTGTATCGGCCTGCATCCTGGTGCTTAGGAGCAAGGCTACATTCAGCGCTCAGCACATGTGTGGGCCAAACGGCTCATTGTGGCGGCTCCCGTTACCAGCCCTTAGTGGCTGTGGCCATCGTGGTTGCTATGGCCTTCTTCGCTCTCGGCACCCTCTTTCTCGATATTGCTCTTGATAACGAGGTTTATGACAGACTTGTCGGGGTCATTAGTTACCACCGTGATGCTTTTTTGCTGCTCACCACTTTTGCCAGAGGGGTTGAAGGTTACTACAATCTCGCTGCTTTCGCCCGGTGCCAGGGTAGTCTTGGTGGGGGTGGGGGCAGTGCAGCCGCAGCTAGCCTTTACCTTGCGTATCAGCAGCTCGCTCTTGCCCGTATTGGTAAAGGCGAACTTGTGGGTTACAGGGGTGGTAGCACCTATCTTTCCGAAGTCGTGGCTCTCTTCGGCAAAGCGTATATGGGCGGCATTTGCCTTCTGTGCCTCGGTCATGGCAGAGAAGTCTTCCTCAATCTTGGCCGAAACGTACAGGCGCTTCTGTGGGCGGTCGCTGTCGTTGGTTTCGATGGTGACGTTGTCGTGGATGAAATCCCAGTCATTTATTTTGCTGGCATCATAGGTAACCGTTACCTGCACAGAGTCTTTCGCCTTTACCACGGTTCCGTTGGCAATGCTCAGGCGGATATGCGTGGGGAGGGTAATGGTTTGGAGGGTTACATCCTTCTCACCCTGGTTGTATATCTTCATGCTTTGGGTCTTCTGCTTACCAGGCTGGGTGGTGCCAAAGGCTACGTGGTTGGTAGTATAGCGCAGGCTGCCATCCTCGAATGGGTAGAAGTCAGCTATCCCCTTGGGGCGGGCTGCAATATCGCCCTTAATGGTCAGCACCTTGGTGTCTACCAGGTTGTTATCTACGGCATTGCCCTCTTTATCCACGTTATCTGCCGTGGTGGCCCGCACGCTTATGGTTTTATTGAAGGCACCGGGCTTAACGTTGTAGCTGGCCTTTATGCTGCCCTTGGCACCCGGGGCCACTACTTCTTTCGTCCAGGTAGGGGTGGTGCAGCCACAGCTCGCCTTTACATACACCAGCTGCACCGGCTTGGTGCTTGTGTTGGTAAATTCGAACTCATGCTCGGGATTACCACCTTCCTCCTTCAGGTTTCCGAAGTCGTGGGTTTCGTTGTTAAACTTGATCAGATTGTTCTGGGCAAATAGGCCGCCCACAGCGAAGAGCAAGACAAAACAAGTAGCAAATACTTTTTTCATCATGGTATACATCATTTTGGTACGAATAAAAGAACTGAGTTTGGTTACAAAAAATTACAGACAGGGTGAATTTACACTTTTTTCTATAAACAGCAGGTACAGGCGTGCCGCTTTTGCTTCCTGGCGGTAGGGGTTTCGTCTATCTTCTTCCACGGCACGGGTCAGGAATCGCTTGGCGGTGCATAGGTCTTTCTGCTCATAGTACAGCAGGCCCAGCTGCTCATAGGCCTGCACATCGGTGGGGTCTATTGCCAGGGCTTGCTCATAGTCAGATTTTGCCTGTTCTGGCTTTTTCAGGGCCTGGTAGGCCATTCCCCGCTTCAGGTAGGCCGTGTACTTTTCGCGCTGGCCCGGCTCGGGCTGCTGCAGGGCTTGGTCAAAACGGGCAATGGCATCCACATAGGCAGCCTGCCCCAGGTACCACTCACCCAGGCTCACATAGCCCATGGCCATGTAGGGGTCCTCTGCTATGGCTGCTTCCAGGTCTGCTTTGCTTTCGCGCATATGGCCACTCTCCAGCATAGTAAAACCCCGATTATTCAAAATGAGTGCCCGGCTCTCCACATCTGGGTTTTGCAGGGCCTGGCTATACACCTCCAGGCTGCGGTGGTCCTCGCCCAGCCTGCCCCAGGCAAAGCCGTAGTTCACCCAGCCGGCCGGATAGTCTGGCTTGTAGCGGAAGCACAGCTCGTAATTTAGCACCGCCTCCTCCCAGTGCTCCAGCTGGATGTGCAGCTCGCCCAGGCGTGCGTAGGCGCGGTAGTCCTCTGGCATCAGGTCTCGCGCCAGCGATAGGTCTAGCAGGGCCTGTTCGTAGTCATTCAGCATCATGCAGGCATTGCCCCGGCTCAGGTACACTTGGTGCACCAGCTCGCGGTTCAGGTCTGTGTAGCGGGGATCCTGCTGCTCCAGCCTGCGCACTTCGGCTTGTGCATGGTTCAGGTAGCCCATGGCCTGCAGATACTGGCCATTTTGGTAGTAGCTGTTGCCCAGGTTTGTCAGGCTGGCGGGGTCGCTGCCAGCCGGGTCTACCAGCCTGCCCATCAGCTGGCGGGTTTCCTCGCCCCGGCCCAGCTCATTCAGGGTTAGCACCTTGCGCTCCAGGTAGGTTTTATCTTCTTCTGCCCCCTCGGGGCTTAGGGCCATGGCCTGCTCTATATCGGCCAGTGCGGCCTCATACTGCTGCATGCGGTAGTGCACCAGGTGCCGCAGGTAGTAGGCATAGTCGCTGTCGGGCTTCAGGCTTACGTATACCTCCAGGGCCTGCAGGGCTTCGGGGTACGACTGGGTGGCCATGTAGGCCAGGCCCAGTATGTTGTAGGCCGTGGTGTGCCGGGGCTGTAGCGCCAGGCACTGCTGCGCCGCCTGTATGGCACTGCCCTGCTCTCCCAGCTGGTAGTAGGCACGGGCCTGCTGTGCGTACAGGTCTGCGGCATAGCGGCAGCCGGGCACATCCAGGCCCTGCTGCGCACACTGTAGGGCCTGCCGGTATCGGCTTAGCTCGATCAGTGTGGTAGTCATGTAGAAGTAAACCAGGTCTCCGGGCTGCCGGGCTGCCTCCGCCTCGTACAGGGCGAGCCGGGCTGCGGGGTCTGGCTCCTGCCGCGCCTGGGCCAGCCACGCCTGCCCCCTGCTGTAGTGCCCGGGGCACGCAGCCACCACCGCCAAGTATACCCACAGCCAACGCATGTACAAAGATAGGGCTGCTTATGCTTTAGGCCAGGCCTAGGCCATGTAGGGCCGTAGTTCCTGCTCCAGGGCACCTAGCGGCAGTGCACCCGACTTTCGCCACCGGATCTTCCCCTTGTCGAACAGGAGCAGGGTGGGAATGCTCTGTATCTGGTAATGCTGGGCGGCCCGGGGGTTTTCGTCTACGTTCACCTTTACGATCGTCAGGCTGCCCTTGTGCTTGCTAGCCAGCTCTTTCAGTACCGGGTTCATCGCCTTGCAGGGGCCACACCAGTCGGCCCAAAAGTCTACCAGCACGGGGTGATCGCTCTGGTTGATGATATCTACAAATGTCTTTTTTGCCACGTTCTTTCTATTTTGTTGGAATTACAACAAAAAATCATTCCATCCTGGTTCCGAAAATCCCGGGGCCGGGCAGCCCCCTTTATCCCGTAGGCCGATGCCCGATCGCCTAATCCTGTACGCCGGGCGCTGGGGCACGCTGCGTGCCGGCCTGCGCATTTTTCAACTTTTTTAGTGGCTTTCTTCTCTCTATATTTGGGCCGAATAAAACGTAACCCTATGGTAAACGAGGATTTCTACCATCTGCTGCTAAACCTGATGCTGTTTGTGCCCCTGCTGGGCATAGCCGTGCTGCTGGCACTACCCAAAGCATCGGCCAAATATGTGGCACTTGTTTTTTCGCTGGTCTCCTTTGTGCTCAGCCTGGTGGTGTTCAAGGGCTACCTGGCCGTTAGCGGCCAGCAGCTAAGTGCCCAGGATGGTGGCTATGTGTTTTACCGAGCCTTCGAGATGGCCCAGGGTACTTTCCTGGAAGGATATGACATCAAGTACATACTGGGCATAGATGGCATTAGCATCTACCTCATCCTGCTTACTACCCTGCTCTTTCCGCTCAGCATCTGGTTCAGCTTCTCCAGTGTGCACAAGATGGACAAAGGCTACTATGCGCTGCTGCTGCTGCTCATGACCTCGGTAATGGGGGTATTCATGAGCCTGGACCTGGTGCTGTTCTACATCTTCTTCGAGCTGGGGCTGATCCCCATGTACTTCCTGATCGGCATCTGGGGGGGGAAAGACCGCATTTACGCCGCGCTCAAGTTTTTCCTCTACACCCTGGCGGGCTCGGTGCTGCTGCTACTGGCCGTTATCTACCTGGGGCTGAAGGTAGGGCCGCATGTGTCGCCCGACCTTCTGTTTACCTCCGACCTGTCCACCCTGATGCATTACCTGTTCGATCCAGGCTCGCCCGCCGCCCTCAGCTGGAACGAGCAGTATTGGCTCTTCCTGGGCTTTGCCATCAGCTTTGCTATTAAGGTTCCGGTGTTTCCGGTGCACACCTGGCTGCCAGATGCCCACGTACAGGCCCCCACGGCCGGATCTGTTATCCTGGCAGGCGTACTGCTCAAGATGGGCACCTACGGCCTCATCCGCTTCTGCCTGCCCCTCTTCCCCGAGGCCAGTGCCTACTTTGCACCAGCTGCCAGCATCCTGGCCCTTATCGGAATCATCTACGGCGCTATGGCCGCTATGGTTCAGACGGATATCAAGAAGCTGGTGGCCTATAGCTCGGTGGCCCACATGGGCTTTGTGGTGCTGGGCATCTTTGCCATGACAGCCGAGGCCATGAGCGGGGCTGTGCTACAGATGGTAAACCACGGCATCAGTACCGGTGCGCTCTTCCTGATTGTGGGCATGATCTACGACCGCCGCCACACCCGCGAGATCAAAGACTTCCAGGGCATAGCCAAGCAGATGCCTATTTTCACACTCTTCTTCATGATTGCCACCATGAGCAGCATAGGCCTGCCGGGCTTGAATGGCTTTGTGGGCGAGTTCCTCATCCTGCTGGGCAGCTTTGGCAGTGGGCTGATGGAACGCTGGGTAATCGTGGTAGCCACCACCGGGGTAATTCTGGCTGCGGTATACATGCTGTGGATGTTCCGCCGTGTCATGTTTGGCACCCTGGACAAAGAGGAGAACAAGACACTACAGGACCTGAATGGCACCGAAATTGCCATACTGATTCCGCTCACGGTGCTGATGTTCGTCATAGGCTTCCATGCCACCCCTTTCCTGGAGCAAATCAACGTTAGCAGCGACTATGTGGTCCGGCTGGTAAATGACAGCCTGAGCAACTACGGCGGCTAAGACGGCGACTAAACGCCTGGTACAAAGACATGTGCCAAGCAAGCTACCGGGCACAGTATTGAGACAGTGCTGCGATCCCAAAACCTGGTGCACCCGCCCGCCCGCTGGTAAATAGTGCGGCAACCAAGCGCCCAACCTGCCTGGCCTACAGGCTAGCGACCCGACACACACCTATTAAAAGACACATTCCATGAAGACCCTAGCCCTGGATGTACTGAAAGCCCAAATACAGGCCGTGTGGGCAGACCGCAGCCTGCTGGAGCAGCCCGAATACCGCCAGGCCATAGAGGCCGTGGTAGAGGCCCTGGACAAGGGGCTACTACGCACCGCCCAGCCAGTGCCCGACACAGAAAAGGGCTGGCAGGTAAATGACTGGGTGAAACAGGCCGTCATCCTGTACTTCCCCATTCGGCAGATGGAGACCCTGGAGTGCCCCCCATTCGAGTTTCATGACAAGATCCCCCTAAAGCGCGACTACGCCAGCCAGGGGGTGCGCGTGGTGCCCCACGCCCTGGCACGCCACGGCAGTTTCCTGGCACGCGGGGTCATCCTGATGCCCAGCTACGTAAACATAGGTGCCTATGTGGACGAGGGAACCATGGTAGACACCTGGGCCACGGTGGGCAGCTGTGCCCAGATAGGCAAACGCGTGCACCTGAGCGGCGGGGTGGGTATAGGTGGCGTGCTAGAGCCAGTACAGGCAGCCCCGGTTATCATCGAGGATGACTGCTTTATTGGTAGCCGCTGTATTGTGGTAGAGGGCGTACACGTACGCCGAGAGGCCGTACTGGGCGCAAATGTGGTGCTGACGGCCAGTACCCGCATCATAGACGTAAGCGGCCCCGAGCCCATAGAATACCGGGGCGAGGTGCCCGAACGGGCAGTGGTGATACCGGGTAGCCTCCCCAAGGCATTCGCGGCGGGCACCTACCAGGTACCCTGCGCCCTTATCATTGGCCGCCGAACCGAAAGCACCGACAAAAAGACCAGCCTGAACGATGCCCTGCGCACGCACAACGTGGCAGTATAAAGAAATGCGCGGATCGCGATCCCCCCGGAGAGGACCACACCCATCTTTCCGCCACAGTTTATCCACCACAGAGGTGCGGGAAATGCACTCGATCAACCCTGAAACCGGTACATCATGCAGTTATTCCAAAAGCTATTCCTAAGCAAACCGAACCTGGAAGCAAGCACACAGCCGGTGATATGCCTGCTGTATGACCGGCTGCCGACCCTGAACCTGGAGGTAGCCCTGCAGGCCCTGGACAGCTTTGAGCCTATGGCCGAAAAGCCCCTGCTGCGGATAGAGCAAGACCTGAAAACCGGCAGTATGCTTTTTGCTACTGTAAGCTGGGAGGCGCATACCATCCACATAGGCGGGCTACCCAGCCCCCTGCCCCCTGCCGTGGTAGAGCGCTGCATCATCCCCAGCCCCTGGAACCCCGCCTGGAAGGAGATGGCCCAGAGCCATGGTGCCAACCTCATCCTGCTGTATGAGGGAAAGGCCCACGACACCGTGGAGCAGTACCTGGCCCTGTACAAGGTGGCGGCAGCCCTGCGCACCGATGGAACCCTGGCTGTGGTAAACGAGCCAGCCTGGACCTGCCATCCGGTGGAGATCGTAGACCAAATCCTGGATCCGCACTTCCTGCCCATGGTGCGCCACAGCCCCCCGCTGGTGTACTGGACGGGCCTGCTGAGTGTGGACTGGCAGGAAGAGCAGTGGCTCATTACACGGGGCAACCGCCTGTTTCGCCTGCCAGAGCTGGCCTGGCCCGTGGATGAACTGACCGACCCCATGGAGGTGCTGAATACCCTGCACGAGATAGCGCTGTACTTCTACTTCGAAGGCAAGGACCTGCATGCCGGAGACCTGCTGAACATAGACGAGCAGAACTATTTTACCTTCAAGCACCTAGGCGAGGCCAGGGCCAGCCTGGAAAGCCATGGCGCCACCCTGGTGGTAGAGCGTGTACACGCCGATGAGGCCGAAACACTGATGGAACAGGATACCGACAATCAAGAAACCTACTAACCATGCCCCACGTACGCCCGGCCAACCCTGCCGATATGCCCAGGCTGGCAGATCTATTTGTGCAGTATCTGGCTTTTTATGGCATAGCCAGAAGTTTGAACGAAGCAGAAGACTATTTACTGGCTCGGATGGAGCAGGCACAGAGCGTGATACTGGTGGCCGAGGCAGACGGAACCCTAGCAGCCTTTGTACAACTATACCCCGGCTGGAGCAGCACCCGCATGGCCCCGCTGTGGATACTAAATGACCTGTATGTAGCCCCTGCACAGCGGGGTACCGGGCTAGGGCGTGCACTGGTGCAGGCCGCACAGCAGCACTGTGTGCACACCGGTGCCATAGAGCTGACACTGGAAACAGCCGTGGACAATGTGCAAGGCAACGCCCTATACCAAGCCGAAGGCTTTTACCCCGTGGCAGGCGTAAATTTCTACCGATGGAACCCACCGGCCTTGGGCAGCAAGTAGCGGAGCGCCTGGCCCAGCGGCTGCCGCCACAGCCAGTTACGCGCCTGGCCCCTAGCCCCACGGGCTACCTGCACATGGGGCACCTGGTGCACGCCCTGTACGTGTTCGGCCTGGCTGGCAGGCTGGGCATAGCAGTCCAGCTGCGCATGGAAGACCATGACCGCCAGCGCTGCAGGCACGAGTATGCACGGGCCATAGAAGAAGATTTTGCCTGGCTGGGCCTAACAGGGCCGGGCCGGCCCTGGCAGTACCAAAGCCAGCGGAAAGCCCTGTATACCCAGGCCCTTGCGGGCCTGCCGGTATATGCCTGCCACTGCAGCCGCAGCGAGATACTGGCACGTACGGGGCGGGACAGCGCGGACGAACTAGGGTACGACGGACACTGCCGACACAAGAGCCTGGATAGAGCCGGTGCGGCCCTAAGGCTGCAGATACCCGATACAAAGGTGCTATTTGAAGACCTGCGGCTAGGGCCCCAGCAGCAGTGCCCAGCCAGCCAGTGTGGAGACCTGCTGCTGTACGACCGAAACGGGAATGAAACCTACCAGTGGGCCGTGGCGGTAGACGACCTGGCGGTGAATGTAGTGATCCGGGGAGAAGACCTGCTGGCCAGCACAGGACGCCAGCTGCTACTGCGGCGCATGCTGGGCCAAGACGAGCCTATGGTGTGGCTACACCACCCCCTGCTGTACGAGCCTGGTACGAGCCAGAAGCTGAGCAAACGGCAGCACAGCGAAAGCCTGCGCCAGCGCAAAGAAAAAGGGGCCTTGGCCCCTGTATTACTTGGCGAAGCAGCCCACTTGGCTGGGCTAATCCCCCGGCCCAAAGCCTTGGCAGCCTCGGAAATTGCCAGCCTGTTCAGCTGAACAAAATGGCCGAAAGCTCCGCCAGCCAGCGTGCCGCTACTTGGCGGCAGCAGCCTTCTTGGCGGGTGCCTTTTTCTTCTCGGCAGGGCTTTTGGCCACCACAGCCTCGGCCTGTGCGGCTACAGGCTTGCTACGCTTGCGCAGGCGGGTTTTGCCAAAGCTGCCCAACCAGATTTTCCCTTTGCGAGAACGACGATCTCCTCTTCCCATGGATGCGGTATATTAGTTACGTGAATAAGTAAACAGAATCTAAAATTAGCGCGACAAAGCTAAAAAGGCAACAGAAAAGGGGTACAAATGCCCTATACTTCGGCATTAGCGGCAGCATCGCTTTCTGAGTTTGTGCTGGCCGCCGGCGCTACGGCAGCGGTTCGGTTCGGCTCCTCCGCATCGTCGTCCTCCGTGTTTATCTCCACCTCGGGGCGTGGCTTCGGCTTGCTTCTTACCCTGCCTGCAAATAGGTCGGCGTAGAACCTGGCATCCGGATAATCCGTCAGCCTGAACTTGCGCTCTTCGGGCTCTTCTGCAAAACCGGCTGCCGTCAGGCCCCGCACAATGGGTTTGGGGCTTTTGGTACCAAATATATCTTGCGAAGAATGATCAGTAGCTTGCTTCAAGATGAGGGTAAGCTGGTCGCTGTTATAGTCCTTAAACAGATTGAAGTTCTCGCGCATCCGTGCAGCCATTTTTGCAGCATCCTCCTCGGTAGGGGTATAGCTGGCTGTGCGCCCGGGCTTATCCCGCTGGTCGCGCCTGCTACCCGTACGGCCATCGCGTGCATTGCGGCTATCCTTGCGCTCCTCTCCCGCCTGCTCCGCTCGTGGCTCGCGCTGGGGTCTGTTCTGTTCGCGCTTATCCCTTTGCTCTGCCGGGCGCTCATTGCGCCTATCATTCCGCTCTCTGCCGGGCTGCTCCCGGCCTCTTTCTCGGCCACGCGCTTCGCCCCGGCCCGTTCGGCTATCGCCACTGCCCAGGCTTATGTTCTCTACAGCTATGCCCTGCGCCTCCAGAAAGGTCTGCGTACTGCCGAGGCCCTTGCCTTCAAAGACAAAAAGGATCTTGTTGTACTCGCCGCGCTTGGCAAATTCGTAGATCACACTGCAGCTCATGTAGTTGCTGAAGTTGCGCTCGGCCTGCGGAACCTTGTGTACATACGTTTTGTAGCGCTTCTGCAGGTCCTCCAGCAGTACACCCGATGCCTTTCGGGCGTAGATAAAGAGCTCGGGGTTATTCTTTCCCTGCAGGAAAGAAAGATCTGTGAGCAATGGGGCTACCCGATCCCAGTCGAACACCACCATTGTTTTGTTTCCGGCTTTGTGGGCAGTCTTAGTCTTATCTGCCGAGCCGCCCAAAAATTTAAATATTCCCATGGGTTTTCTATGTTAGATGCCCCATGTGCCTGAAGAACAAACAAACGCAAGACAAAAGACAAAACCTGCCTTTTATCCGAGTATGTACGCTCGTTTACGTTTACCCGCTTACTTCTTGTTTTTGCCGTAGCGGGCAAAGAACTTGTCTACCCGGCCAGCTGTGTCCACAAACTGCTGCTTGCCGGTAAAGTAGGGGTGCGAACGGCTGGAAATGTCCAGCTTAACCAGGGGGTACTCGGTACCATCCAGCTGGATGGTTTCCCTGGTTTTTATGGTAGACTTACCGATAAAAGTAAAGTCGCTGGATACATCCTTAAAAACGACTTCTTTATACTCGGGGTGAATGCCTTTCTTCATAACACACGGATGTTTAAGCCTGCGAAGTTACCGGATGCCGGGTAAGTACGCAATACACAGATCGAAAAAAACACTAATTTTAGCTTATCCTGCCATACAGATTGAACGCAAATCATTGATTTGTAGCAAACTAAAAATAGATCGGGCTAGCAATCAGCCGCCACACCGAGCGCAAACCCTATTGGGCCAAACTGCCTGGCCGCGCGCGCGAACGCGCGAAACCGAGATGATTCGAACCTGTTAGCGGTTCAAATTGTTGTGCGCTCTGCGGGCTACGAATGCCCGGGGAGCAAATTGGGTGTCCCAAGTGGCACCGTTGCTTTGCACGCTCATTACTTTTAACTATCACACTAGTCTATACCACACCCATCCGATGACACAGACACCTGATACACAAGCGGCTGAGCTACAGCCAAACGAGGACATAAATCTGCAGACTGCTTTCGCAAGGATTGTGGAGCGTAGGCGCTCATGCCGGCTGTTTGAGCCAGAGCCTATGCCCGAAGTACTGCTGAGGAAGGCCCTGCACGAGGCCACCCTGAGTGCAAACAGCAGCAATATGCAAACCTGGGAGTTCCACTGGGTGCGCACACCTGAGCTGAAAGCCAAGATAGCCGAGGCTTGCATGAGCCAGCCGGGTGCGGTGTCGGCACCCGACCTGATTGTGCTGGTATATCGGCGTAGCAAGTATAAAGCCCATACGCGCTTTATGCTAGAATACCTGAAGCAGAACCTACCGGCAAATACCCCCCCATCCAAGCGAAAGGAGCGCTTTGCCTACTATGAAAAGCTGATGCCTCTGCTATATTGGCAGGATTTCTTCGGACTAAAGGGGTACCTACTAAAACCCTTTTTCAGCTTTCAGGGACTTTTCAAGCCCACCTTCCGACAAACCCTCAAGGCCGATTTGCGCATCATGGGGCACAAGAGCCTGGCACTGGCCGGGCAGACGCTGATGCTGTCGATAGCGGCTGCGGGATACGACTCGCTGCCCATGGAGGGTCTGGATACCGCCCGCATAAAGAAAGTACTGGGCCTGCGCGGCTGCGAGGTGAGCTGGGTGCTGGCAGTGGGCAAGGGCAAACCCGAGGGACTGTATGGCCCCCGCATACGCGTGCCCGAAGAGCAGGTAATTTTTACCTACTAGCTAGCGAAGCGTAGGGCGAAATAAACCATGCCACGCTTCCACTATTTCCCGCTTTGCAAGTTCCCTCAGTTCGGGTAGCGTAGTGCATGGCCCTGTACTAAGTGTGGGCAAGACGGCTTGGGTAGTTAGCCAGATGCTGTTTTCTGCGGAATAAAGCCGCCGTCAGATCACAAAAAATCTGGCAGTAGCAAAGTTGGTTCAAAAGTAGTGGGCTGGAGATTCTATTACTGTCTTAGGCCGGAAAAGCAATTTTTTGTAACTTTGTAGGTATCCTATTGAGGATAAAAAAATATAATATTCTAAATATTAGCGGACCGAATCTTACGCTACGCCCGGAATAATACCAATCAGGACACAAAAATGAAGCCCAACTATTTTTTCCTTAGTACAGCTGGTCCTGTTCAGCCTCTGTTCTTTCTGTTTCTGCTTTTTTCTACCACCCAGGGCCTTGCACAGACCTGCACACCGAGCTTTATTGTGAGCTGCAACCGGGATAGCATTGTACACGATGGCAAGTTCAGAAAGTTTATTATGTACGAACCCGACAGCTACGACGGAACGGTAGCCTACCCGCTGGTTATCAGCCTGCACGGTGGCAGCGGGAACATGGTAAATGCGCAAGGTTTCAGCCGGCTTAACCCCTGGGCCAATACCAAAGGCTATCTGGTAGCCTGGCCGCAGGGCTATGCCACCGTGGTCTCACCGCTAGGAAACGGCTACACCTGGGCCGACGGACGAAACACCAACGCCGACCAGGCAGGTATAGATGACGTAGGCTTCCTGCTAAACCTGGTAGACAGCCTGAAGGAGCAGTATAACATAGACACCAACCGGGTGTATCTGTGTGGCTTTTCGAATGGAGGCTTTATGGTGCAGCGTATGGCCTGCCAGGCACCCGAGCGCTTTGCGGCTATGGCCAGCCTGGGCGCAGCGCAGGGGGTAGACAACTTTGCCCTCTGTCAACCCTCCAAGCCCGTGCCGATGGCATTTTTAAACGGTACTGCCGACCCCGAAATGCCCTACGAGGGCGGGGCCATGCGAAACGAACTAACACAAGACGCGGCACCCACCGAAGAGGTAGTACAGTTCTGGGTAGAGCATAACCAGTGCCAGACTAAGCTGGATACTGTATTTGTGCCCGAATCTGCAGTGGTAGATAACTCCAGCGTAAAGATAATAGCGTATACAGGCTGCGCCTGCAATGCCCATGTTAAGCTCTACAAGATTATAGGCGGGGGGCATACCTGGCCCGGGGTATTTGTTGGCCAGCAAAATTTGCTGGGCTTTACGAATAGAGATATAAATGGGAGCGAAGAGCTGCTGGACTACTTTAGCCAGTTTAGCCGCTGTAGCCTGCCACCGCCTCCGGCAGAAAACTGCAGCGAACCCTGTACCAGCTGTGGCTGCGAGGCCTGTAAATGCGAGGGCAACGCCTGTGTGTGCGACACGGGCACCACCGTTGCCCGCACCGCGCCCGGCCACGTCTTACCAGTGCGCCTGTACCCCAATCCCGCCCATACCGAACTAAAACTGCAACTCTCCACACCTGGCACCGTGCACTATAGGCTGGTCAATGCATTTGGGCAAACGGTGCAGCAGGGCCAGGTGGCAGATCAGCAGATCCCACTTGCCGGGCTAGCCTCAGGCCTGTACGTTGTTCGCCTCAGGCAGGGTTCGCTAGAAGCGGCCCACTCCTTTCACAAGGAGTAGAAATAAGACTGCCTGCGGGCAATCAACCCCCAAGTCAGCCCTGCCCAACGCCTGGCCGCATACGTATGGGCAGCAACCTTGGCCGCTGCGTATAGGCAATTTTATCCGCCATCTCGCGCCCGGTAGGCTTGAGATGGGAAGGGCTTTAGTATCTTGGGGCACTGTATCGCGAGCCTGGGGAGTTGGCATGTTTCTTCGTGTACATTTCCCCAGGGGCCCAAACACTGCTCCATAAAATACCCCCACCAATGTCTGAAGCCAAAACCTTACCTAAAAAGGCGCTTCCCCCCACTGAGAAGCTGCACGCCAAGCAGGCCGAAGCCCTACTGGGCGGCGGCGAAGCCCGCATAAAAGCCCAGCACGAAAAAGGCAAGCTGACCGCCCGCGAACGGGTGGAGCTGCTGATGGACCCCGGAACGTTCCAGGAAATAGGCATGCTGGTAACCCACCGCAGCAGCGAGTTTGGGCTGGAAAAGCAGAAGTATCTGGGCGACGGGGTAGTAACCGGCTATGGCAAGGTAAATGGCCGACTGGTGTATGTGTTTAGCCAGGATTTTACGGTATTTGGTGGCTCGCTGAGCGAAACACATGCCGAGAAGATCTGCAAAATCATGGACCTGGCGCTACAAAACGGCGCGCCTGTGCTGGGCCTGAACGACAGCGGCGGCGCACGCATACAGGAGGGGGTGGTAAGCCTGGGCGGCTATGCCGACATTTTCTTCCGAAACACCCGCGCCAGTGGCATCATCCCGCAGATATCCGCCATTATGGGGCCCTGTGCGGGTGGGGCCGTGTATAGCCCCGCCATTACAGACTTTACGCTGATGGTGGAAGACAGCAGCTACATGTTTGTAACCGGCCCGAATGTGGTGAAAACCGTAACCCACGAGGACGTAAGCAGCGAGGAACTGGGCGGGGCCAGCGCCCACAGCACAAAGAGTGGGGTAACCCACCTGACCGCTACCGACGATGTGGATGCCATACGCCAGCTGAAGCGGCTGCTAAGCTACATGCCCCAGAACTGCGAGAGCCTGCCACCCCGCTATGCCTGTAGCCAGGACCCAAGCGCCAAGGTGCCCGAGCTGAACAGCCTGGTGCCCCAAAACCCAAACCAGCCCTATGACATAAAGGATGCCATCCGGCTGGTGGCAGACGAGGGTTCCTTCTACGAGATACACAAAGACTTTGCCGAAAACCTGGTAGTGGGCTTTGCCCGCCTGGATGGCCGCCCCATCGGCATTGTGGCAAACCAGCCTGCGGTGCTGGCTGGCGTGCTGGACATAAACTGTAGCCGAAAGGGTGCACGCTTTGTGCGCTTCTGCGACTGTTTCAACATCCCCCTGCTGGTGTTTGAGGACGTACCGGGCTTCCTGCCAGGCACAGACCAGGAGTGGAACGGCATCATAACCAACGGGGCCAAGCTGCTGTATGCCTTCAGCGAGGCCACGGTGCCCCGCATAACCGTTATTACGCGCAAGGCCTACGGCGGAGCCTATGATGTGATGAACAGCAAGCACATAGGTGCCGACCTGAACTATGCCTGGCCTACGGCAGAGATAGCCGTAATGGGGGCCAAGGGGGCGGCGGAGATTATCTTCCGCAAAGAGATAGCCGAAGCCGAAGAGCCCGAAGCCAAACTGGCCGAAAAAGTAGAAGAGTACACCCGCAAGTTTGCCAACCCCTACCGCGCGGCCAACCGGGGCTTTATCGATGAGGTGATCCTGCCCGAAGACACCCGAGCCAAACTGATCGTGGCCTTTGAGATGCTGGAGAACAAGGCGGTGCAGCCCCCCCGCCGCAAGCACGGCAATATACCCCTGTAAGGTACACCCCTATACCATGAGCTACAACACCTTTGGCCGCCAGTTTCGCATCACCACCTATGGCGAGAGCCATGGGCGGGGCATCGGGGTCGTCATAGACGGCTGCCCGGCCGGCCTGCACATAGATGAATCGTTTATCCAGGCCGAGCTAGACCGCCGCCGCCCGGGCCAGAGTGCCATCGTTACCCAGCGCAAGGAGGACGACCGGGTAGAGATCCTGTCGGGCGTATACGGTGGCATCACCACCGGCACCCCCATTGCCCTGCATATAGCCAACCAGGACCCGAAGAGCCAGGACTACGACCACCTGAAAGACACCTACCGCCCCAGCCATGCCGACTATACCTACCAGGCCAAGTATGGCCACCGAGACCACCGGGGCGGCGGGCGCAGCAGTGCGCGCGAAACAGCAGCGCGTGTGGCCGCCGGGGCGGTGGCTAGGCTGCTCCTGCAGCAGCACACCGGTATACGGCTAGCTGCCTGGGTACACAGCGTGGGCAGCATAGCCATGCCCGAGCTGAACGCCCTGCCAGACCCCGCCGCCATAGAGGCCAACCCCGTGCGCTGCCCCGATGCCACCACCGCCGCTGAAATGGAGGCCCTCATCCGCCAGGTGCGAAAGGAGGGCGACACCATTGGCGGCATCGTAGCGGGGCGCATAGAGGGAGTGCCTACGGGCCTGGGCGAACCCGTGTTTGACAAGCTTCACGCGGCCCTGGCCCATGCCCTCATGGGCATCCATGCGGCCAAGGGCTTTGAGTACGGCAGCGGCTTTGCCGGCACCCACATGCGGGGCAGCCAGCACAACGACCACTACTACCAAGAGGCAGGGCGGATACGAACCCACACCAACCAGAGCGGCGGCATCCAGGGTGGCATCAGCAACGGAGAACCCATCTACTTCAAGCTTGGCTTCAAGCCCATTGCCACCCTGATGCAGGAGCAACCTACGGTGAACACCGCCGGGCAACCGGCTAGCGTGGCGGGCCGGGGCCGCCACGACCCCTGCGTGCTGCCCCGGGCCGTAGCGATAGTGGAAAGCATGTGCGCACTGGTGCTGGCCGACTTCTGGCTCAGGGCGCGGCTAGACCGGCTGGGGCCTGCCAGCTACTAAGGCTCACAGTCTGGGCGGCGGGGTGCAGCCGCAGTGCGTACAGCACGGGCCGCGCGGTGCCTCCGCCGCCCGCCTGCGGCTCGGCCCGCCACAGCAGCTGCTCAAAGGTAGCTGCGCTGGGCGTGCCCAGCCGCAGCCGCAGCAGCTGGCCCAGCTGGTCAAAAAGCTGCTGGGCGTAGTACGATTGGTCTGTATGCAGCTGTAGCAGGGTGGCACTACAGCGATCGCTGCCGATAGGCAGGGTAAATACCGAAAAACGCCAGCTCAGGTCTCGCTGCACCTTCTGCTGCCAGTAGTAACCCAAGCTATCGTGGCTCGCTCCCACCGGAACCTGGTCTATCCGGCTGCCAATGGGATACTGATCCAGTGCAGTACCCGTCGTTTTGCGCAGCACCTGCTGTAGGCTGTCGGCCAGTGGGGCCTCTACGGCACACTGCGTCAGCCCAAACAGGCACAAGAAAACGAATGGGCGGACAAAGCGGGAAACAACAAGCCCGAAAGTCCCATGCCCATTCCCGGCTAAGCCGTATAAACACCTGTACATAGGCCGAATATGCCTAAATTAACGCAAAAAATAGCGTCGTCATGAGAAAACCCTACCCCACTACCTGCCTGCTTGCCTGGCTTTTTATGTTATTGGCTAGCCTGGCCATCCAGCCCGCCGCATGGGGCCAGTCGCTGCTGCTGCAGGCAGACGCACCCAGGCCCACCACCCGAGACACGGCATACAGTGCAGCCACCACCGCCCCAGGCCAAGCCGTAGGCCTACAGAAAAGCGCAGCAAGTGAGGTGCTGGTGGATACCTTATATAATAGTATCTTCCTACGCGCCTGTAGTAGTGGTGCCTTTATTGAGCGCTGAGGCCCTGAGCGGGTAAATCTTAACCAAAGCCTGCCCGATGAGGCCGACTCCATCGGGGTATTTGCCGAGTATGGCATGATTTTTCACCAGAAGTTTGAGCCGGATGGATTCCCTACGGCCTATGTTACGGGGGTGTACATTGCCTATACGGACAGTTCGGAAAAAGTGGGGACTACAGCTCAGGACTTTCCGGTTACGCTCTACGACGTGGCAGAGTCTGGCCCCGGTTCTTATCAAATCACCCCTGCTGCACGCACTTTTATCAACCACGACGAGCGGGCCGAGCTGCAGGTGCTGAATGAAAACTGGGAGCCCGACGTGCTGGATGTATACGATGAAGGAAGCCGGGTAGACTTTGACCAGCCCTATCTGGTCTTGAATGGAAGGTTCATGATCTCGGCTTCCATTCTCAGCTTCAACACAAGTACCGGCACCTATGCAGACGATACCGTGGGGCTAGCCTTTGTGCGTGCCCGAAACCTGTGCGACCCGGATAGTGCCACCGACTTTGTGGGCCTGATTCTCCGGCAGAGCACCTACAACATCCCCACCTTCCCCACTACCCTGCGGAACCTGTATGGCTGGCGCTTCTACCGGACGTTTTACAACGACACGAAAGACTTTACAGGCCCAGTTATGGTGCCCATCCTGTCTCAGCCCGCAGTGAGCCGCGAAGGGGCCTACAGGCTGAGTGCTGTCGGCCTGGACCTGTATGCACACTACCCCACAACCCCACCGTGGCAGGCACCACCTTAAAATACGCACTGGCCCGGCCGGGCCAGGCTAGCCTGCGCATACTGGACCCGCAAGGGCGCACAATAAGGCAGATACAAAACATGCCTGCACAGCAGGGACTCAACACGCAGTATGTAGACCTGAGCATGCTGCCCTGTGGCCTATACACCTATGTGCTGGAGACCACACAGGGCACCCTGGCTAGCCAGCTCAGCATCGCAAATTAAACTTCATCAGATCTTCACAAAAGAGAAAAAAAATTCTTGTAGATTTACGGTTAAGAAAAAATTAACTCATCCCATGAAAAGAATTCTATTTCTAGCTTGTCTATTAGCAGGGGGGCATTTATTCGCACAAAATGAGCTTCCTATCTCAGTGAAAGTGCTGGACGTGTATCCCCAGCGGCCAGCAGAGGCATACACCCAGGCCGCTGCCCTCAACAAAACCCAGGCCACTTTTGAGGTTACAGACTCCGTTGCGTTCAAGCTCTGCCGGCAGCGGATTAACGACAACGCTGTAAACCTGGAAACCCTGCTGGGGGTTGCACGGGTTCAGTACCCAACTACCCAAAGAGGCTATGCAGCCGGAACCGGGGGCAGTGTTACGGCAGGTGGTGCCTACGTGAGTGGCTTTTACAGCCTGCAGAACTTTAACAACTCCTTCATTAATGCAAATGCCCTCAAAAATTCGACTGTAGACCAGGCCTTTGTGAAAGAAATCATCTTTCCATCGCTCGGAGGCGTGGCAAACTATCGGGCCGTAAAGGTAGGAACCCCCGATCCGCTCTACATCCGCTTCTACGGAGTAGGTGGACAGTTCGCCGCTGTCTCCCAAACTATCCCCAGCACCTCAAATCAGATAAATCTACCCGCCTCTCGGGGTATAAATCTAAACCAAGTATATGGCCAAGTAAACTTTACGGTGGATGACCTGCTGTTGATCCAGAACGAGCAGCACCGTATCCTGCTGGATAACCCCATACAGGTACCCGATAGCTTTTGGGTATATGTACAAGTAGACAGCACTGCCGGCACTATGGACGACACGCTGGCACCAGGCCTACTGGAGGCACAGCTACTTTTGCTAAGAAATCCGCCCAATCCCCTAATAAACGATACCATGGTTTGCGGTGCCGACTTCCGGAGCGCCTACCAACTTAGAGAGTCGAATGGTGCATTGTCAGGCGTACCTATCCGGATCCCAACCCTTCAAGTAGGCGGAGGTGTTAACGCTACCTTCCCCTATAACTTTTTGAATACGAACATTGCGCTCTACCTGGTGTATGAGTATGATCCCCCGGTATCGCGCACCGAGCGCAAGGCAATTGGCCAGGGATCCTTCGCCCTGTATAGCCCCTACCCCAACCCCGCGCATACCAAGCTGAACCTGAAGTACGAACTGGCCTACACCGGCGGTGTTACCATACGCGTAATGAATAACCAGCTGCAGACCGTGACGGAGGTAAACCTGCCCAACCAGCCAGCCGGCAGCTACAACTACGACCTGAACACCAGCGACTACGCAGCAGGATCCTACTACGTACAGATGTTCCACGACGGGAATGTAATCACGCAAAAAGTGCAAGTGGTGCGCTAGTTTTCATTTCACCTGCTTGTGTTAAATAAAAAGGGGGACGAAGTAGTCCCCCTTTTTATTTGAGTAGAAAACACCGCTTATTTAGCCTCATTCTAAATTTCACCTACATCTAACAGCCCTACTACAAAAGCTGTTATACTTATACGACGAATCCAAAACCCGAAACCCATGCCTATCTCATCTGAAATACAAAAGCTGCTGAATGACCAGATAAACCTGGAGCTGCACTCTGCTAATCAATACCTGTGTATAGCCAGCCACTTCATAGACGAAGAGCTGGTAGGGATAGGCAATTTCTTTCTGCTGCAAAGCCAGGAGGAGAATGGCCATGCCATGAAGCAGTTTGACTACCTGCATGCCGTAGGCGGCAAGTTTGCCCTGGGAGACCTGAAGGCACCCGAGCAAAAATTTGGCGGTTACCTGGATGTATTCCGCCTGGCCCTGAAGCTGGAAGAGCGGGTTACAGCCTCCATCTACAACATTGTAGACCAAGCCCAGAAGCAGAAAGACTTTGCGACCTACACCTTCTTCGAGTGGTTTGTAACTGAGCAGGTGGAGGAAGAAAGCACCCTGCACCAGCTTATCCGAAAACTGGAGATGATAGGCGACAATACCAGTGCCCTCTTCCTGTTCGACCAAGAGCTGGGCAGCCGCAAAGCGGGTGCCTGATGCAGCGCATACTGCCGCCGGGAACAGCGGTGATGCTGCTGCACGAAGCTGCCAGGGGTGTGGTACGATCCTTCGTTCCACCCAATCGCTACCTGGTGGAGGTGGATGGGCTGGAGATGGAGTTCCACCAGGATGAACTGCTAGCTGAAGCCCTTGGCCTACGAGCAGAGAAAGCCGTGGGCCAGCCCGACTATCCGCCTACACTTGTGCTGGTACAGCAGGATGACAAGCTAGGGCTGTACAACGGGCTGGGCTATACCCTGGAGGGATATGCGTACCTGCCCGAGCCCATGGCCATACGCCTGGCCCCGGCCGGCACACAGCCGCTGCCCGTGCAGGCCCTAAATGCGGCAAAGCTGACCGTGGATGCCGTGCTGCTCAGCACGCAGGGCATGCCCCCGCCCCCAGCACGCTATACCTATAAGCTGGCCAAAAGCCACAAGCAGCAAACGGACTGGACCCTGGTACCCGAGGCCTATATACCCACCGGCCTACCCCAGCCAAAGCCCGCAGACCTGCCCACACCCAGGCCTACGGCGCTCCCGCCTGCATTTGCAGAGGTGGACCTGCACCTGGAGGCCCTTACCGAAACCCAGCTGGATGTGCTGGATGCCCTGGGGCTACAGCTAAGGGCATATGAGCAAGCCGTGGAGGATGCACAGGCGCAGGGCTGCAAGGGCATAATCCTGATACATGGCGTAGGCCAGGGGGTGCTGCGGGCCGAAATATGGAAACGGCTGAAAGAACGCACCGATGTAAGGACGTATCAGCTAGACAGCTCGGGGCGATTCGGCCAGGGTGCCACACGAGTCCAGTTCAAATAGTATCTTTGCCGGATGAGGGAGCGTAAGCAGGCCTACCCGGAGGCGCTCACACATCCGCTATTTCGTGTTGTGAGTAATTGTGCCCAGGCACTGGGCCAGCCCGTGTACGTGGTTGGTGGCTATGTGCGAGACTTCGTGCTGGGAAAAGCGGTAAAAGACATCGACTTTGTAACCCTGGGCAGCGGCGTGCAGCTTGCCCAAAAAGTGGCCGAAGCCCTGACGCACACTAAGCTGGCAACCTATGACAACTTTGGCACTGCCCTGGTGGTGGTAGAGGACTATGAACTGGAGTTTGTAGGCGCACGCAGGGAAAGCTATCGGAAAGACAGCCGCAAGCCTATAGTGGAAGACGGAACGCTGGAGGATGACCAGCTGCGTAGGGATTTTACCATCAACACACTCAGCCTGAGCCTGAACGAGCCAAACTATGGGCAGCTGGTCGACCCTTTTGACGGGCTCCGAGACCTGGCGGAAGGGATTATCCGTACACCCCGGGATCCCAACCTTACCTTCTCAGACGACCCACTGCGCATGCTGCGTGCCATCCGCTTTGCCTGTCGCCTGGGCTATTACATAGAGCCGGAAGCCTATAAGGCCATTTATCAGCAGCGCGAGCGCATCCAGATCCTCAGCCAGGAACGCATTACCGATGAGGTAAACAAAATCCTGCTATGCGACAAGCCCAGCATAGGGCTATACCACCTGGAAAAAACCGGGCTACTACCCTACATCCTGCCCGAGCTGGAGGCCATGAAGGGGGTGGAAGAGGTAGCCGGGCAACGGCACAAAGACAACTTTCACCATACCCTGAAGGTGGTAGATAACCTGGCGGCCCTAAGCCCGAAGCTGTGGCTGCGCTGGGCAGCCCTGCTGCACGACATAGCCAAGCCCCTGACCAAGCGCTTCGAACCCGGCACGGGCTGGACCTTCCATGGGCACGAAGACAAAGGCGCACGCATGGTGCCCCACATCTTCCGGCGGCTAAAGCTGCCCCAGGGCGAAGCCATGCGCTATGTGCGAAACATGGTGCAGCTGCACCAGCGGCCCATTGCCCTGGTGAATGAGCAAGTAACCGATGCCGCCATGCGCCGGCTGGTGGTAGATGCCGGCGAAGACCTGGCTGACCTGATGCTGCTCTGCCGGGCCGACATCACCACCCGAGACGAGAACCGAAAAAACCGATACCAGCGCAATTTTCGGAAGGTAGAAGAACGCATCATGGAGGTGCTGGAGAACGACCGGCTGCGAAACTGGCAACCCCCCATTACCGGCGAGCAGATTATTCAAGCCTATCAGCTAAAGCCGGGCCCCGCCGTAGGCCTTATCAAAAATGCCATACGAGAGGCAATCCTGGAGGGCGAGATTCCGAATGAGGAACAGGCAGCATTCGCCTATATGCAGCAGATAGCCCCCGCGCTCATCGAACAGGCCGAACAGCTAGGCCGGTAGATTTCTTCCAAATACCCCCGGCACCAGGTCTACGCAGGGTATCGGCTCTGTACCCCGCACCTGTCATCCTTTACTTGTACCAGCGGGATGCACCCACGCCTAGGCAAGGCTAACCAAGAGGATGGCCACCATAGCCAGGCCTAGCCCCAGCCAGCTAAGGGGTGGGTAGTGCTCGCGAAAAAGGACAATGCCTGCAAGGCTAATGATAAGCAGCTGCCCCACATTGTTGAGGGGGAAAAAGAGCGTACCTGCTACCTGGCGCAGGGCTAGCAGCAGCACAATGATGCTAAAGTAGTTGGGCACCCCCAGCACAAGGCCACTCAGGACGTTTCGCAGCTGGGGGCTACCCAGGCCCAGGCCCCAGCGGATGAGCAGCACCAGGCTACCCAGCACCGCCGCCACCCCAAAGAGGGTGATGGTAAACACAAACTCGGGCACCTGCTGGCCATAATAGTAGTCAAACACCTTTAGGTTCGTATCTGCCAGGCCTGTGCCAATCAGCAGAAGCAGGCTAAGCAGCAGCACGTGCTTCGCTTCCAGCTGTCCTGCACGCAGGTAGGGCAGGTGCAGCAGGTATACCGCTACAAAGGCGAGGCCCACACCCAGCCAGCGGGTCCAGGGCATGGCATCGCCGAAGAAGAGGAAGGATGCGAGCGTGGGCAGGATGACGCTCATCTTGCTCAGCATGCCTGCGTAGGCCAGGCCCACCCGCGTACTGGCATAGCCAATCAGGAAAAAGCTACCCAGAAAAAGGCCCCCCTGTAGCACAGCCAGCCCCCAGGCACCCGCCGGTAGCCGGGCAGCCCAGGCCCAATAGC
Organism: Bacteroidota bacterium; assembly: GCA_021300195.1. Classification (NCBI taxonomy): domain Bacteria; kingdom Pseudomonadati; phylum Bacteroidota; species Bacteroidota bacterium. The sequence goes on from JAJTIE010000021.1 coordinate 46,983, forward strand.
CTGGGGTGATGGCGAGGCCAATAAGCACACACACCCAGTAGTTGAAAACTACGGTCTGCAACACATGGACCCGGTAGCGCCTGAGCACCCGAAACAAGATGACCAGCAAGCTGGAGAGCAGGATGGAGAGCAGTGTCCAGCCCAAGGTAGTATTGATTTCTAGCTAAACGGGTAGATGCACGGCAGTAGCTGGGCAGCCTGGGCCCTGGGGTACCCGGCACCGTATACTACCGGGCGGGCAAAGCGGCTAGCTGCGGCTGGCATACTGGCGCGCATAGTACTGGCGGTAGGTACCCTCCACAATGTGCTTTACCCAGGCCTCATTTTCCAGGTACCAGTCTATGGTTCGGCTCAGCCCTTCGGGGAACTGTATTTTTGGTGTCCAGCCCAGTTCTTGCGCTATCTTTCCGGCATCTATGGCATAGCGTAGGTCGTGCCCGGGCCGGTCTGTAACAAAGCGGATCAGCTGTCGGCCTGTTCCGGCAGGCTTGCCCAGTTTTTCATCCATCTGGTCGCACAGCAGGTGCACCAGGTCCAGGTTCTTCCATTCATTGTGGCCACCTATGTTATAGGTTTCCAGGTTCTTGCCCTGGTGCAGGATCAGGTCTATGGCCTCGCAGTGGTCACCCACCCACAGCCAGTCGCGTATGTTTTCGCCCTTGCCATACACAGGCAGGGGTTTCCCCTCGCGTATGTGGTGGATCATGAGGGGGATCAGTTTTTCGGGAAACTGATAGGGGCCATAGTTGTTGCTACAGTTGCTCAGGCGCACCGGCAGCCCGTAGGTATGGCCATAGGCCCGTACAAAGTGGTCGCTACTGGCCTTGCTGGCGCTGTAGGGGCTACGGGGGTCGTAGGGGGTGGTTTCGGTAAAGAAGCCCTCGGCGCCCAGGCTACCATACACTTCGTCGGTACTGATGTGGTAGAAAAGCACATCCGTGCGGCCCTGCCAGTATTGGCGGGCTTCATTCAGCAGGGTAACCGTGCCCAGCACGTTGGTTTTCACAAACGCCAGGGGGTCTAGTATGCTGCGGTCTACATGGCTCTCGGCCGCCAGGTTCAGGATGGTATCGATCTCGTAGGTCTCCAGCAGGCTGCGAATCGCATCCGCATCGGTAATATCGGCCTTACAGAAGGTGTAGTTGGGTGCCTGCTCCACATCGCGCAGGTTCTCCAGGTTGCCCGCATAGGTAAGGGCATCCAGGTTGTAGATGTGGTAGTTTGGATACTTATTGACTAGCAGCCGAACCAGGTGAGAGCCAATAAAGCCCGCACCGCCTGTTAGTAGGATACGTTTCATACTGCAAAAATACGCATTATCTGCTTTGCGCTACAGACATGGGCCCTGTATGCCGCGCACATGGTACCGCCCTGCACCCGTAGTGCTGCACGCCACCTGCCAGCCACAACGGGGGGGGGCAGATACAGGCGGGAATGATTTTCTAGTTAACTTCACTTTTTGTATGAGAACCCTGCCTGCGGTCGTACTGTGCAGTATGCTGATCCTGGTACCTATGCACCGGGGTATGGCCCAGCGGGTGGGGCTAGTGCTGAGCGGCGGCGGGGGCCTGGGTATGGCACATGTGGGCGTTATCAAGGCCCTGGAGGAGGCGGGCATCCCCATAGACTGCATTACGGGCACGTCCTCGGGCGCACTGATAGGCGGGCTGTACGCCGCCGGCTACACGCCAGACTGGATTGAGCAGTTTGTAAAAACCGAGGCACAGTCCTGGCTGGCCCCGGGCTGGGTGCTACAAGAGGCAGACTACCTGAACCGTACGGACCGAGACGGCACCTTTGTATCCGTACCCTTCACCCTACAGGGCAATAAGTTTCAGCTACCCGAGCAGCTCATTTCCGATTTTGAGCTCAACCTCCGGCTAGCACAGTACCTAAGCCCGGCCAGTGGGGCCGCGCGCGACAATTTCGACAGCCTCTTCGTCCCATTCCGTGCCATGGCTGCGGATATCTTTGATAAAAGGGCCATTAAGCTGAAGCAAGGCTCGCTGGCCTTTGCGGTGCGGGCCTCTATCGCGGTGCCCCTATTTTTTGCCCCGGCCAGAAATGAAGAACACGCCTATTTGTTTGATGGTGGCATTTACGACAACTTCCCCATACGGGCTATGCAAGAGGACTTTGAGCCCGACGTGATCCTGGGGGTGCATGTGGGGGGGGCCACCATATCCAAGCGAGAGCGGATGCAGAGTGGCCGCTTTGTGCGCGAGCTGCTGTCTCAGAGTGTAATGGACAATGAAACCTGGCAAAAGATGGGGGCCAATAGCCTGCTGATTATGCCCCAGCTGGGGGAAATGAGTAGTACGGACTTCAGTGTGCCATCTATCGAGCAGGCAATCCGACAGGGCTACGAGGCTGCCAGGGTCATGATGCCCGAAATCCGCAAACTAGTGGCACGCCGCACCTCGGCCCGGCAGCTGCAGCAGGCACGTGCGGCATTTGAGGCCAGCAAACCCCCGCTACAGCTGGTTGAAGTCCGACTGCTGGGGGTAAATGCCGGCGAACGAAGCTTCTTAAAACGCATACTAGACCTGCAACCTGGGCCCATAAATTTTGATAAAATAGAGCGTGCCTACCTGCGTATTCGCACCGATGCCAACTATGCGGGCATTTTTCCTGAACTAATCTACGATCCGGAACGGGGGGGCTTTATCCTTAAATTTAACATCAACCCATCGGTAAAGCTCAGTTTCAAGTTTGGTGCCAGTTTTTTTACCCCTTCTGATTATCAGCTACAGCTGGGGGCACGCTTCCGGGGCATCAGTGTAGTGGGGTATGAGCTGGGGGCAGACCTGGTGAACGGGACGTTTACCAGCCAGGCACATATTTTTGGGCGCATCCGCTTCCCCACACGGCTACCGCTCAGCTTCGCACTGCACAACCGGCTGTCGAACTGGGAACTTCAGAAGCCAGGCTTTACCCTCCGGGCCGGAGAAAAATCGGCAGATATTTCGCAGAGTGTGTTCGAGCTAAGACCCGAGCTAAACCTGCGGCTCGGAAAGAATGTGGGCCAGCTGGCAGCAGGCTATGTATTACAAGACATTGATTATTTGTACTTCAATCAAGAAGTGGGGAATCAAAACGATACCCTGGACCGAACAGAACTTAGTGGAGGGGGTATCTTTTTCCGCTATGAGCTAAACCAGCTAAACCGAAAAATGTATGCCGACAAAGGCCAGTCGCTCCGGTTCTCTACCTTCTACATGGATATGAAGGAGAGCTATGATGAGGATGACATATCCACCCTGTTCTGGGCGCACCACCGCTGGCTGCATACTAGCCTTAGCTATGTCAACTATTTCAAAATCCTAAGGAGTGGGGTGCTGGGCTTCAGTGTAGATGCGGGTTTTAGTACCCTGCCCAACCTGTATGCCCCCACGGCTACCGTGCTTAGCAGTCCGCTTTTCCTGCCGCTACAGGATAGCCCCCTGCTTTTCATTCCGGAGCTATACAGCAGGGCCTTTGCCGCACCCGGCTTTCTGGGCGTGTACACCGTGGCGAAAAACCTGCAGTTGCGCGGGCAGGTGCACTACATGCAGTCTTTTCACGATACCAAAACCACGAGCCGCGTAACCGACCGTACCCTGGTGCTGGAGCCTGATAACCGGATAATCGTAGCGGGTGGGGGCCTGGTGTACCACACCAAGGTAGGGCCTATAGCCCTGATGGCCAGCTACTACGATCACGACCTGGAAGACCAGGATCAGGTTCGGATCATTGCGCATATCGGGTATCTGCTGTTTGGCCGTGGAATCTGGGACTAGCCGGAACCTGGCAGAAGCCAGGCCACCCAACCACTAGGTGCAGCGTGCTGATTGGCCGCACACAGGTAGCAAACAGACTGGTTTAAAATGCAAAGAGAGGGCCTTCGCCCCCTCTTTGCACACTAACCTAACTAACTACTTACTTACTAACACCAATAAAACGGCTGAAACCTATATTTTGTTGCATTCAAATAGGTAAAGTTTAGCCTGAGGGGAACACCGGCGCAGCAGTTGCGGATCAGTTCAGGCTGGGGTCCACCTCCGGCTGCTTGTTGGCAAAGGTTACTTCATGCTGCTGGGTAATGTCTACCCAGATGGGTTTGGCACGGTCTATGGTTCCGGCCAGTATCATCTTGCTCAGCTCATTCACTACCTTCCGCTGTATTACCCGCTTCAGGGGGCGGGCACCAAACTGCGGGTCGTAGCCCAGTTCGCCCAGCCACTCGGCCAGGGCCGGGCTAAACTGTATGCTCACCTCCTGCTGGGCCAGCATGTGCCGCAGGCCTGCCAGCTGTATCTGCACAATGCCGGTTATCTCCTCGCGGGTGAGCGGGGTAAAGAGGATGGTCTCGTCTATCCGGTTCAGAAACTCTGGCGGCAGCTGCTGCTTCAGCAGGTCGAACAGCTCCAGCTTGGTTTGCGCCAGCACCACATCCCGATTTTCATCCGTCAGGTGGGCCATCTTGTCCATAATTAGGTGGGCACCCAGGTTGCTGGTCATGATGATGATGGTATTCCGAAAGTTGGCCGTGCGGCCCTTGTTATCCGTCAGGCGGCCATCGTCCAGTACCTGCAGCAGGGTGTTGTACACATCGGGGTGTGCCTTTTCTATTTCGTCCAGCAGCACCACGCTGTAGGGCCTGCGGCGTATGGCCTCGGTCAGCTGGCCACCCTCATCATACCCCACATAGCCCGGAGGGGCCCCCACCAGGCGGCTAACTGAGTGTTTCTCCTGATACTCGCTCATGTCTATCCGCACCAGGGCATTCTCATCGTTGAACAGGTAGTCGGCCAGGGCGCGCGCCAGCTCAGTTTTGCCCACCCCGGTGCTGCCGATGAAGATGAAGCTGCCGATGGGCTTTCGGGGGTCCTGCAGGCCTGCCCGGCTGCGGCGTATGGCATCGCTAATGGCGGCAATGGCCTCGGCCTGCCCTACCACGCGTTTGTGCAGTTCATCCTCCAGCGTCAGCAGCTTTTCTCGCTCGCTCTCCAGCATCTTGCTTACGGGTATGCCGGTCCAGCGGCTCACCACCTCGGCTATGTGCTCGGCATCCACCTCCTCGCTCAGCATCCGCTGGCCACCGGTCATTTCCTTCAGCTCCTCTTGCAGGGCCAGTATGTTTTTTTCGGCCCGGATGATGCGCTCGTAGCGGATCTCGGCTGCCTTGCCAAAGTCGGCATTGCGCTCGGCAATCTCGGCTTCGGTCTTGCTCCGCTCTATGTTCTCCTGCTCGCGGCGTATCTGCTGTATCAGGTCTTTTTCGGCCTGCCACTGGGCCTTCAGGGCATCGCGCTCCTCGCTCAGGTTGGCTATCTGCTCGCTCAGCAGGGCCAGCTTTTTCTCGTCCTTCTCCCGGCGGATAGCCTCGCGCTCTATCTCCAGCTGGCGTATGCGGCGTTCCAGCTCGTCCAGGGCCTCGGGCATGCTGTCTATCTGTATTTTCAGGCGGGCAGCAGCTTCGTCCATCAGGTCTATCGCCTTATCGGGCAGGTAGCGGTCGGCTATATAGCGCTGGCTCAGCACCACCGAGTTGATGATGGCGGCATCGGTAATCTTCACCCCGTGGTGCACCTCATACTTCTCCTTCAGCCCCCGCAGGATGCTGATGGCATCTTCCGTATCCGGCTCTTCTACCATCACGGTTTGGAAGCGGCGCTCCAGGGCCTTGTCTTTCTCTATATACTTCTGGTACTCATCCAGGGTGGTGGCTCCTATGGCCCGCAGCTCGCCGCGTGCCAGGGCCGGCTTCAGGATGTTTGCCGCGTCCATGGCACCATCCGTTTTGCCCGCACCCACCAGGGTGTGTATCTCGTCTATAAAGAGGACGATCTCTCCCTGTGCCTCCGTTACCTCCTTCACTACGGCCTTCAGGCGTTCTTCAAAGTCGCCCCGGTACTTGGCACCCGCCAGCAGGGTCCCCATGTCCAGGGCGTGCACCTGCTTATTCTTGATGTTGTCGGGCACGTCGCCATTCACAATGCGGTGGGCTATGCCCTCGGCTATGGCTGTTTTGCCCACGCCGGGTTCGCCTATCAGCAGGGGGTTGTTTTTGCTGCGGCGGCTCAGTATCTGCATCACCCGGCGTATTTCTTCATCGCGGCCTATCACCGGGTCCAGCTTGCCCTCTCGGGCCAGTTCGGTCAGGTTGGTGCTGTACTTTTTCAGCGCATTGTACTTGTCTTCGGCGGTCTGGTCCTTCACCTTGCTCCCCCCGCGCAGCTCCTGTATGGCCTTTAGCAGCAGTTTTTCGCTGATGCCCTGGTCTTTCAGCAGCTTGCTCGTTTTATCATCGGCCTGCAGGATGCCCAGCAGCATGTGGTCTATGCTCACAAATTCGTCGCCCATCTTCCCGGCCTGCTTGTTGGCCAGGTCCAGGGCCTTGTAGCTGCTGTTGCTCAGGTACTGGCCCCCGCTGGCACCCTCTACACGGGGGTAGCTGTTCAGCAGCTCGTCCAGCTGGCTATTCAGCTGGGCCGGGTTTACCTCCAGCTTTTTCAGCAGGAAAGGAATCACGTTTTCGTCTCCCTGTAGCAGCGTGTGCAGCAGGTGGCCCGTTTCTATGGCCTGCTGCCCATGCGCCTGCGCCACAGCCGAAGCGCTCTGTACAGCTTCCTGTGCCTTCAGGGTGTAGTTGTTAAAGTTCATGGTGTTGACTTTTGGTGTTTAGCCGGTTTCTATGCCTGCTTCACGATCAAGCTGCATGCCAGAAACCTGGATGCGCAATAATGGCAGACCACTGGCAGTGCCGAGCATGGGCGGCCTGGGCCCACATGTCTTATATTCGGCTTGCCAAGCGCGATGCGGTACGGGGTTTTGTGCTGCAATTTTTTATTGGCAGGCAGGCAACCCTGGCTAGCACGCCAGGCATTATACAGGCAAATGTCAGCGTCGGGATCCACCTCATTCGAAGAACTGCTGCTAGGCTTGCGCCAACAGGAGCCTGGGGCGCAGCGCATCTTCTTCCGGCAATATGGCTCGCGCATGCTGGCCCTGAGCATGCGCTACCTGGCCGATCGATTTTGGGCTGAAGAAGCTGTAAGCCGAAGCTTTGAGAAAGCCTACCGTGCCCTGCCCACGCTGGACTACCGCGGCCAGCAGGCCACCCTGGCCTGGCTGAAGAAGATTGTGGTAAACGAATCGCTCATGCAGCTGCGTGCCCAAAAGAAATGGCAAGCCGAAGTAGTGGAGCCTGAGAGGCTAGCGGACGAACATGTAACCGCTGGTTACGAAGGCGATGCCGAATACCTGCATAGGCTGGTGCAGGCACTGCCCACCGGCTATAGGCTGGTGTTTAAACCTGTACGCCATAGAGGGCTACAGCCATGCCGAAATAGCGGAACTGCTAGACTGCAGTGTAAGCACCTCTAAAACACAGCTGCTGAAAGCGCGAAAACTATTGCAAAAAAAACTGGAAAGGAGCCTGCTATGAAAGAAAACCCACTAGATGCCTGGTTTAGGGCCAAGCTGGAGGACTACGACCCGGCCTGGGATACCGATGCCCTGTGGCAGCGCATGGAACAGGCCCGCAGGCGGAAAAGGCGGCACCAGTGGACGGTGCGCCTTAGCCTGGCGGCGGCGGCCTGCCTGCTGCCGGCCCTGCTGTTCCTGTTTCAGTGGCTCGGGGAAGCGGTACAGCCGGGCCTGGCCAGCCAGGAGGCACCCACTGTGCTGGCTATACGCCCGCTGCAGCCGCATGCCCCACCCCCCCTAGCCGCCGCCGACAGCCCGCCCAGGCCAGCGCGGGCCGCCGAAAACCGGCTGAGTGCACCGCCCACGACCCTCGCCACCCCGGCTACCCATGTGGTGGATAGCCGACCCACCGAGCCGGAACAGCCTGTGGCACAGGGCCAACCAGACAGCTCCGCATCTGGCACAGCGGCAGCCCAAGCTGGGCCACTGGCTACGGTGCCCCCCCCAGCCAAAACCGCCGAAAACAAACCCACGGCGGTGCTGAAAGTGCGGGTAAAGCTAGACCCGCAGCGCTACGAGCAGGTGGCCACCTCGGAAACGGCGACCCGCCTGGGCTTCAGCAGCAAGCTGATGCACAGCCTGCTCAGCAACCTGGACTCCAAACAAGAAACCCAAAACCCCAAATAAAAACCTTGTCATGAAAAATTTTCTGTTTTTACTATTACTGGTACTTGCCTGGGCACCCGTAGCCAAGGGGCACATGCGCGACACGGTGTGGATAGACCTGCCGAATGGGGCCCGTGTATTCGTAGTAACCGACAACCTGGCCCAGTACGAGGGCCTGGACAAGTACAACCTGGATAGCCTGCTGAAGCAGCTGGCCGAAACCGCACAGAAGGAGGGAGGACCTGGAAATACCGAGTGGGCGCATACCTACCCGCTGGGTGCGTCTAACGAGATCCTGCAGGATACCGGCTTCACAGAGATTTCGCGGCTTCCGAAGCCCTCTTTTTTCCGCAGGCTGATACCCGCCGATCCGGATAAGTGGCTGTGGCGCTTCAACCTGCACCACAACGCCTTTGTGGGCCCAGGTTCGGGCGATCTACCGTCCAAGCCTACCTCTATACACGGTAGCCTGTACGTACAGCGCCGTTTTGGCCTGGGCCGAAGCGGCAAGACCTACCTGGCACCCGGCCTGGGACTGAATGTGCGCGAAATACGCATAGCCAACCCGAGCCTGGAAACCTTCTCGGACTACATAACTGATGGCACACAAGAAGCGAAACCCGGAGGGCCCTCTTTACTGGTAGACGAGCTGAAAGCGGCCAAGTTTAAGTCTACCTACCTGCGCATACCCCTGGAGCTGGGCAGGCAGCAGGGAAACTGGCGATTCTCGCTAACGGCGTTCGCAGAAATACTGGTCTGGTCGAAACTGAAGTTTCGATATAGGGATGAATTCAGCAGCAGAACGCAGACCTATACCGTAGACTTGACTAATCGTGATATTGATACCAATCGTCCATTCACCATGGAACCCCTACTGCTAGGAACAGAGCTACGGGTAGAATATAAATGGCTGGGGTTGTTTGTAAACTACAGCGATCCTGTCTTCCGGACATTTACCTCTACGTCCGGGTCGCAGGTTCATTACATCCAGTCGGGTGTAAGCTTCCGGCTGTAGGTTCCCAGGCTGCGATACAGCTAACAAGCAAACCAACAGAACATTCCCGAGATAGTAGTAATCGGAACGCCATTATGACATTCACGGATGCCATAATGGCGTTCTAATTGCGGGCTACTGGCCAGAGCCGCGCCCCACTGGCCACGCAGGCCTCCTGCCCGGGGCGCACAAAGGCTAGCCAGTCCGTCCCCCTTCCAATTTTTTGATCGCAGGGACTGCTACTTTGGCGCTAGCTGCTATCTTTGCCGTTCCAAGAAAAAAACCATTCTCACTACATGGAAACCTACCTATATGCCGTGCCGGCAGCCGGAATACTGGCGCTTATCGTTACCTACTTCCGCGCGCAGTGGATAAACAAGCAAGAAACTGGCGATGAAAAGATGCGCGAGATTGCCCGCCGCATTCAGCTGGGGGCTATGTCGTTCCTGCGGGCCGAATACACCGTGCTGCTGGGCTTTGTGGCCGTAGTGGCCGTAGTGCTAGCGTTTACGGCCGATAGCAAGATCAGCCACTGGTTTGTAGGCATCGCCTTTGTCATCGGGGCCTTTTGCAGTGCCCTGGCTGGCTATATAGGCATGCGCGTGGCTACCAATAGCAATGTGCGCACCACCCAGGCCGCACGTACCAGCCTGCGCCGGGCCATGGATGTGAGCTTTGCCGGTGGGGCTGTGATGGGCATAGGCGTGGTATCGCTGGCGGTTATCGGGTTGGGTGTTCTGTTTATCATCACCCTGGCCCTGTACAACCCCGAGCTGGTGCATGGAGACAACCTGCACAAGGTACTGAACGTAATCACGGGCTTCTCGCTGGGGGCCGAAACCATTGCCCTGTTTGCCCGCGTAGGCGGCGGCATTTTCACCAAGGCAGCCGACGTAGGGGCCGACCTGGTGGGCAAGGTAGAAGCTGGTATACCCGAGGATGACCCCCGCAACCCGGCCGTGATAGCCGACAACGTGGGAGACAACGTGGGAGACGTAGCCGGCATGGGGGCCGACCTCTTCGGCTCGTATGTGAGCACCATTATTGCCACCATGGTACTGGGCGTGAGCCACAGCATGAGCGGCGGCCCACTGGGCGGCCTGGGTACCGTAGTGCTACCCCTGCTGATAGCCGGCATGGGCGTGCTGCTGAGTATGGTAGCCACCTTCTTTGTAAAGGTGCGCGAAAACGGAAACCCACAGACAGCCCTGAACATAGGCAACCTGGTGGCCCTGGTGCTCACGGCCGTGGGCTCCTACTTCCTGATAAACGGCCTGCTACCCGCTACGATTATCGACAACGCGGCCAAAGGGGCCATGATGCAGTCCATCCAGATCTATTACGCAGTCCTGATCGGCCTGGGCGTGGGTATCAGCATCAGCCTGATTACCGAATACTATACCGCCATGAACCGCGGCCCGGTGCGAAAGATTGTGCAACAGAGCGGCACAGGCCCGGCCACCAACGTAATAGCCGGCCTGAGTGTGGGGATGATGAGCACCATGATCCCCGTTATCATCCTGGCGGTGGGCATAGTGGCCAGCTTTAGCGTAGCCGGCCTGTACGGCGTAGCCATAGCTGCCAGCGGTATGATGGCTACCACAGGCATGCAGCTGGCAATAGATGCCTTTGGCCCGATAGCCGACAATGCAGGGGGGATAGCCGAGATGACCGGGCAGCCCAAGGAAGTGCGCGAGCGCACCGACGTGCTGGATGCCGTGGGCAATACCACCGCCGCCGTGGGCAAGGGCTTTGCCATTGCCTCTGCAGCCCTTACCTCTCTGGCCCTGTTTGCAGCCTATATGGAGATGACCGGCCTGACGGTGATCGACATCAGCAATGCCCGCGTGCTGGGTGGCCTGTTTATCGGCGGTATGATCCCCTTCGTATTCAGTAGCCTGGCCATCAGCGCGGTGGGTAGCGCGGCAAATGCCATGGTAGAGGAAGTACGCCGCCAGTTTCGCGAGATAAAAGGCCTGCTGGAGGGCAAGGAAGGCGCCGTGGCCGACTATGACCGCTGCATCAAGATATCAACCAATGCGGCCATCCGGCAGATGATCCTGCCGGGGCTATTGGCCCTGCTGGTGCCGGTTATCATCGGCTTCGGCTTCGGAGCCGCCGAGCTGGGGGGTGCCCTGGCTGGCGTAACCGTATCGGGTGTATTGATGGCCCTATTCCAGAGCAACGCCGGGGGCAGCTGGGATAACGCGAAGAAGTCCTTTGAAAAAGGCGTGAAGATCAACAACAAAACCTACCAGAAAGGCAGCGAGCCCCACAAGGCCGCCGTGGTGGGCGACACCGTGGGCGATCCATTCAAGGACACCAGTGGCCCGTCTATGAACATCCTGATCAAGCTAATGAGCATTGTGGCCCTGGTGATAGCGCCTGCCCTCAGCACCCGCGAGGCACCCAAAACCGCCCAGCCCCAGGTAGAACCTAACCAAACCCACACAAAAGCCTACCAGGCACCCAAGGCAGCCCGGCCAGCCGCTGAAGAAGTGGCCACCCTGGATATGCTGAAAAAATAACCACCCACTACAAGGTTACAATACAATAAGCCCGGCCCATGTGCCGGGCTTATTTTTAAACACACCACGACGTCGACTACCGGCAAAGCGAACAAAGTGTAGCCCCAAACGTAAACCCGAAGCCGAGTCTTGCTATTATTGCTACCCAAACCCTCGCGCTCCATGCACGGTCTTTCTCTGTCTCACATCCTGCTGTCGGCCATCCTCATCCTGGCCCTCACCCCGTGCCTGGCCCAGCAGGGCCTCCACATGGGCCTACGCATCCTGCCACAGGCTACCAGCCTCCGGAATACGGATGATGCCGACGCACAGCCTGCGGTATATGATGCCCAGCCCAGCTATGGTTTCGGTATCGGGCTTTCCAGCCTGTATATGGTGAACAACTACCTGGGCTTTGGCAGCAACCTGCTGTACAGCAGCCGGGGGCAAGCCTATAGCTACCAATACACCACCAGCAGCGGTGCAAGCCGAAAAGTGAACAATGAACTACGCATCCGGCAGCTACAGATGCCGCTACTGGCCCGCCTGGGCACAAACAGTAGCCGCAGGGTGGCGGGTTTCCTAGAGCTGGGGCCTCAATTTGGCTTTATTGTTTCGGCAAAAGAAGACAGCGACGACACACGCTTCCGTGCCACCGGCCCGCCTTTTGTAACCTACACGCAGTACCCAGACCGGATAGAAACACTCAGCCGCTTCCAGCTGGCAGGCGTGCTGGGTGCGGGTGCCGAGTTTAAGCTACGGTACAATGTAAAGCTGAATACCAGCCTGCGGATAGAGTACGGATTCTCGGACGTAGAGGATAAAGGGGCCCGCTACACACAGGTAGACTTTGGCGTGGCACAGAACCTTCTCTACTACGAAACGCCCCGCCGCGATGGCCCCCAGTACAAGCCCGGACGACCCGCCACCACGGCCCTGGTTACCTCGCTCGTTATTGGGATAGACTATGTCTTTATCCCCAAGTTCCGCCCCTAAAACCCCCGGGAGAGCCTAGCTGGCTGTTTAGGGGGAGCCAGATACCCGGGCACAGTCCGTGCGGGTAGCCACCGATATGAATAGAACTGCATATCGTTGAAGCAAAATGCGTATATTATCGCCCCTTGAGAAAAATCCTGATTATCTACACGGGCGGTACCATTGGCATGATCCAGGATGGCCACCAGCCCTACCTGAGGCCTGCAGACTTCAGGTACATTATGCACCTCTTGCCCGAGATAGACAAGCTGGGCATAGAGCCGTTCTATCATGCGTTTGAACGCCCTATCGACTCCAGCAACATGGAGCCGGGGGTGTGGATGGAGCTGGCGCGGCTGATCCGGGATTCGTACGACCATTTTCACGGCTTTGTCATCCTGCATGGCACCGATACCATGGCCTATACCGCCAGCGCCCTGTCATTTATGCTGGAAAACCTGGGCAAACCGGTTATCCTCACAGGCTCGCAGCTACCCATTGATGTGATCCGGACCGATGCACGCGAAAACTTCATCACCGCCCTGGAGATTGCCAGCCAAGAGCAGCACCGCCTGCCCGAGGTGTGCATCTTTTTTGACAGCAAGGTGTACCGGGGCAACCGGGCTATTAAGCACTCGGCCGAGAAGTTCAGTGCCTTTGTATCGCCCAACTACCCCCCTCTGGTAGAGAGTGGCGTAAAGCTCCAGTACTTTACCGACTACTGGCTGAGGCCCGACCCCGGCCAGCCCTGCCAGGTGCATGATTCCCTGGATGCCAATGTGGGCGTCTTCAAATTCTACCCGGGCATCCAGAAATCGGTGATGGAAGCCCTGCTGTATGCCGATGGGCTGAAGGGCCTCATTGTAGAGTCGTACGGCACGGGCAACCTGCCCACCTTCCCCTGGTTTATAGACCTGATGCGCAAGCGCATACAAGAGGGGATGCTGGTGCTGAACATTACCCAGTGCCAGGCAGGCAAGGTGCAGCAAGACCTGTACGAAAGCAGCAAGCAGCTGCTCAACATCGGGGTCATCAGCGGGCGAGACATGACCACTGCCAGCGGGCTGACCAAGATGATGTACCTGCTGGGCCGCTACCCCGATCAGCCCCATGAGGTAGCCCGACTGCTGGGCGAAGACCTGCGAGGCGAGATGACCACCTACGCCATCCACTACCTGGCCTCAAACTAGGAGAAGAAGGCGAAGCCCCCGGGGCACAATCAAGCATAATCAACACCAGGCCTCTCTCGCCACCAGGTAGGGGGTGGAAGCTTCGTACACGCTGGTTTGCGATTGTAGCCTAAGTTTGTGGGAGCCATGTCCCGATGACTCGCTATACGACTAACGCGCCAGCAAGTGAAAGAGAACCGGTTTAAGAAAGCTGAGCCGACAGAAAGCCCCGAAAAGAGCCGCAGCCGGGCCGCCACACCCAGGCTAACGGGAGAGAACTGGGAAAAAATACGCAAGACAGCCGGAGCCTTCCTGATGCTCTTTAGCCTGTTCTTGCTTATCAGCATCATCAGCCACATCCTGTACGCCGGCAGTAGCGACCAGAGTGCCCTGCTGGCCGAGCCCACTACCGTATCCAACCAGGGTGGATGGTTTGGTGCCTACTTCAGTACGCTCTTTGTTACACGGGGCTTTGGCTACATCGCCATTTTGCTTCCCTTCTATTTTGCGCTGCTGGGCTACGCCCTCTTCGAGGGGAAGTACTGGGGTGCCGTGCGGCGCTTTCTGGCCCCCCTCAGCTTCTGGCTCTACTGGGTATCTGTCACCCTGGCCTTTTTTACCCTGGCGGTTGGCGGCAGCTCGCAAGACTGGGGCGGCGGCATCGGCCTCTTCCTGGCCGAGCTGCTGCGGCAGTACATAGGCCTCTTTGGGCTTGGCTTCCTGGTAGCCTTCAGTCTCTTCACCTATGTGGTGTTCAAGTACAATGACAAATGGGCATTCCTGGCCTTTGCCCGGCCCTGGGTAGCCCGTATGCAGAAAAGACTGGTGCAAGAGGTAGCAGAGATAGAGCAGCCTGCCAGTGGCGAAAATGTAGCCCGCCCCCCAAAACCAGCCACCGAGGCTGCTGAGGGCGAAGAAGACGTGCTGGAAGACGAGTTCTTCATCACCGTAAAGAAAGCCGAACCCAGGCCGGGCTCCACAGCACCTGTAACTGCCGAACCGGAGTTTGAGGTGATCCGAAAGCCAAAGCCGGAGTTCTTGAAACCCGCCCACCTGGTGCAGGATGAGCTGGAACTGGCGCTAAGCCCCGAAATGCTGGAGCAGTACCGAATGGAGGGAAAAGCAAACCACGCAGCCGAAGGCGAACTGCCCTTTGAGATAGAAGTGCCCCAAAGAAACCCGCAGCACACACCTGGGGCCGGGCTCCAGTTCAGCATAGAGCTGCCCGAACCCAGGCCCCTTGCGGGCGACAACATACAGGAGGTGGGGGCCGAACGCTACGAGAAGATCATTGCCCCGGAAGACCAAGCCCTGCTAGCCGATGGCGAAACCGTGGAGGATGAACTGTACGATCCGCGCAAAGACCTCAGCCAATACCGCTTCCCCACGCTAGAGCTGCTAGATGTGCGCGAGAACCCCCAGGGGGCCGAGGTAAACCGCGAAGAACTGGAGGCCAACAAAAACAAGATCGTAAAAACCCTGGCCGACTACAGCATCGACATCGTGTCGATCAAAGCCACCATTGGCCCCACAGTAACCCTCTACGAGATTGTGCCGGCACCCGGCATCCGCATCAGCAAGATCAAAAACCTGGAGGATGACATTGCCCTCAGCCTGGCGGCCATGGGCATCCGCATCATAGCACCCATGCCGGGCAAGGGTACCATCGGCATAGAGATCCCCAACAGCAAACCGGAGATCGTGGATTTTCGCAGCCTGCTCGCCACCGAGAAGTTTCGAAACACCCCGGCAGAGCTGCCCATTGCCATTGGCAAGACCATCTCCAACGAGGTGTATATAGCCGACCTGGCCAAGATGCCCCACCTGCTGGTAGCAGGGGCCACCGGCCAGGGCAAGTCGGTGGGGCTAAACTGCATCCTGGCCTCGCTGCTGTACAAGAAGCACCCCAGCCAGGTAAAGTTTGTACTGATAGACCCCAAGAAGGTAGAGATGACGCTGTACCAGCAGCTGGAGAAGCACTTCCTGGCCAAGCTGCCCAACTATGAGGAGTCTATTATTACGGACAACAAGCAGGTAATCCATGTACTGAACAGCCTGTGCATTGAGATGGACAACCGCTATGAGCTGCTGAAAGAGGCCCGGGTACGCGCCCTGAGTGAGTACAATGCCAAGTTCCAGAGCCGTAAGCTGAACCCGCAGAAGGGCCATGCCTTCTTGCCCTACATCGTACTGGTGATAGACGAGCTGGCCGACCTGATGATGACGGCAGGCAAAGAGATAGAAACCCCCATAGCCCGCCTGGCCCAGCTGGCACGCGCCGTGGGCATCCACCTGGTGGTGGCCACCCAGCGCCCCAGTGTCAATGTCATTACCGGTACCATCAAGGCAAACTTCCCCACCCGCATGAGCTACCGGGTGATAAGCAAAGTAGACAGCCGCACCATCCTGGATGCCAACGGGGCCGAGCAACTGATTGGCCGTGGAGATGTACTGTACTTCAATGGTAGCGAGCTGATACGCCTGCAAAATGCGTTTATAGACACGCACGAGGTAGACCGGGTGGTGCAGCACATAGCCCTGCAGCAGGGCTATCCGCAGGCCTACCTGCTGCCGGAGTATAGCGGAGACGAGGATGCACTGGAGGGTGAGGCGCTGGACCCGAATGAGATGGACAGCATGTTTGCCGATGCGGCCCGGCTGGTAGTAAGCATGCAGCTGGGCAGCACCAGCCTGCTGCAGCGGCGGCTAAAGCTGGGCTACAACCGCGCTGGCCGCATCATGGACCAGCTGGAGCGGGCAGGCATAGTGGGGCCAGGCTCGGGCAGCAAGCCGAGAGAGGTGCTGGTGGGGAGTGAGTATGAGCTGGAGGAATACCTGTCCTCACTCGTTTAGCCTGCCGGGCCCCGGCCCTCATCCATTCCTCATCCATTTTGGCACGGGTTTTGCCGCCTATCGGGAGAACATTGTGAATCATCTATTACCTTTGTAAGCCATGAAGAAACCGATCCTTGCCGCTTTTGGGCTGATCCTGCTAGGACTGCTTACCTTTGTTTTTGCACAGAGCGATCCCCAGGCATCGGCCCTGCTACAGCAGAGCAACCGCAAGCTGAGCAGTGCAAGCGACCTGAAGGCCTCCTTCTCGCAGCAGCTGCTACTGAAGGGCGTGGTAAAGGGTAGCCAGCAGGGCACTGTGTGGCTAAAGGGCAAGCAGTTTCGGGTGGAGATGAAAGACCAGACCCTGATAAGCAACGGGGTGAAAATGTGGCGGGTGCTGCCAGCAGACGGAGAATGCTACGAGGGTAAGTACAACCCGGACAACAGCTTCACCGCCGACCGAATGTTCAAGTTTAGCCAGAATGACACCAAGGCCAAGTATATAGAGGCCAACCACATCCAGCTCTTCCCCAAGGATAGCAAGAAGTACGACTGGTTTAAGATTGACCTGCTCTTTAACCCGGCCAACCAGCTACCCGCCAAGATGACGGTGTACAACCGCACCGGCACCCAAACGGTGTATACCATTGGCAGCCTGAACCTGAACACCGGCATAGGCGACAGTTCCTTTCTGTACAGCGCGGCCCGCGACTGCCCGGGCGGGTGCGAGATGATACAAGACTAGTGGGCCTGGGCCTGGGGCGCGGTACACAGCAAACAGGCCGGGTGTACGCACCGCTTATATCTCGCTGGGCTCGTGGGCCAGCGGCAGCTCGATCCGGAAAACGGTGCCCTTATCCGGCTCGCTGTGCAGCACATAGATTTTTCCGCCAAAAAAGCGCTGTACGATGCGTCGTGCCAGGCTAAGGCCCAGGCCCCAGCCCCGTTTCTTGGTGGTATAGCCCGGCTTGAAAACCGTCTTCTTCTTGCTGGCAGGTATCCCCCTACCCTGGTCTTCCACCTCAATACAAAGGGTGTGCTGCTTCAGCCAGGCACGCAGGCTGATAACCCCACTGCGGCCCGCCATGGCATCCAGGGCATTTTTCAGCAGGTTTTCTATCACCCAGTGAAAGAGGGTGGCATTTAGCAGGGCCTGGCAGCCTGCAGGTAGTCTGTCTTCGTAGTCAAAGCGCACCCTGGCCCGCCCAGAGCCACCCACGCGACTGCGGATGTACTCCACCGAATTATCCAGCAGCGGGCCTACCACCAGCGGTTCCAGCTTGGGGTCGCTACCTATCTTGCTAAAGCGCTCGGCTATAACCTGCAGATGCTGCACATCCCGGTCCATCTCATCGGCCAGGGCAGCGCCGTCGGGCTGCTGGCGCAGCAGTTCGGTCCAGGCCATCAGGCCCGATATGGGCGTGCCTAGCTGGTGGGCGGTCTCGCGGGCCAGGCCCACCCACAGCTTATTCTGCAGGCTGCGCTGGCTAACCCACAGGTAGCCCAGCACCATGGCCATAAACAGGCCTAGCACGCCCAGCATCAGGTAGGGATAGCTACGCAGGGCCCGCAGCTCGTCTGTCTCGCGGTAGTACAGGTACTGGCGGCTACCCGGCAGCTCTATCACAATGGGCCTACCCTGGGTATACTGCCGCATATCTGCCAGCTCGGCCTGCAGGCGGGCCTTGCGGCTTGGCTCATCCACGGTCTCCAGCTGGTCGAAGCTGTGGGTTACGATCTGTCCCCGCTCGTCCACCACAATGGCTGGCACACTAAGCGGGCGCTCGGCCCCCTGCTGCAGGATGAGTTTGTTTACCAGAAAGCTTGCCTCGGGGCTGGTGGCCGTATGTGTGGTGTCCTGTAGCTCGGTAAACAAAAACTCGTAGCTGGCGGCCCAGAAACGCACCAGCCGCTCCTCCTTGTCGGCCAGCCGCTGCACCAGCCGGTGGCTGTACCAGATGGCACCCGACACGATGAGGAGCGCCAGCAGCAGCAGCAGATAGACGAAACGAAAACGGATAGTAGGCCGCATGGTAGACCAAAAGTACGGGTTTTGGTGCTGCTACCTGCGGCTAATGCGGATGTGGAAGCTGCCATCCAGCACACTCACGTCCTGCTGCAGCAGGGGGTCGGAATAAACGCCGGTAAAGGTACCACGCAAGGCATCGCCCTCCTTGTGCGTAATCTCGGCATAGGTGATGATGCCATTGGCCGCGCCATTGGTTGCGATCTCAAAGGTGGGCAGGTCTGTCAGGCGGCTCTCGTGTAGCAGATAAAAGCGCGGCTGGGCATAGGCATAGTTTGCCGGCAGCGGTGTTTGGCCAAAAACATAGGGGATGGGCAGCTGGTCCAGGTCTATCCCTTCCAGCACGATGCTGTACAGATAGGCGGGGCCGGGGCCTAGCACAGGGTCGTCTGCCAGCTGCTGGCTAGCACGGGTGAGGTATACGGTACCCTCGGCTGACACATAGTGCTGAGCCGTTTCTTGCCCCCAGTAGTTGTAGGGCTGCCGATAGCTAAAATAATTGTTCAAAAAATTGGCCTGAATAATCCCCTCGGGCAGTATGTTTACACCAGGGCCGGGTGTTGGCCGGGGCGCACCATCGGCAGGATCGTTGCAGCCGGGTAGCAGAACCAGGCCGCCACAGGCCAGTAGCAATAAGACCACAGCAAAGCCCCGGGCGCATCTTCTCTTCATACTGCAAACATATACGTTGGAGTATTCCATTCTCATCCCCCAGAACCCTGGAGCCCGGTACAATATAGCATGTATTTTACCTAACAAAACCAGCCTAAGTACGTACCCCCAGATTACCCCCACACCCACATGCCCACCATCACCCCGCTACGCACTTGTATCCTGTTTTGCATCTTCCAGCTGGCAGCGCTGCCAGGGTGGGCCAGGATAGATAGCCTGCGGCACTATTCGATCGAACAGCTCGATCAAAAGATAAAAACGGCAGAGGAAGATGAGGCACGCTTCTGGTACCTGCTGGAGGCCGGAGAGCGGCTGATGCATCAGCAGCTGGAGCGGTCTATGGCCTATAGTATGCGTGCCCTCCGGCTGGCCGAATCGCTGGAAACCAGTACGCTGCTGACCAAGGCCTGTAGCCAGGTGGGCATTACGTATTACTATTTGGGAGATTATGAGAAGTCTTACACCTACCAGTCTCGGGCACTGCGCCTGGCCAAGCGGGGGGGAGATCCCAAAGCCATTGCAGCCAATCATCTCAACATCAGCCTCATCTACACCAGCCAGGGCGACTATGTGAAAGCGCTGGAGCACCAGACCCGCGCAAAGAAACTCTCGGAAAAGCATGGACTGGAGACCGAGCTGCACACGCTGCAAAACTCCATCGGGTTTACCTACTTCAACCAACGAAAATACGAAACGGCACTCATCCATTTCCGGGCCTCCGATTCGCTAAACCGCCTGCTGGGACGCTGGGACCTGGTGGCCAATGAGCAGAACAACATGGGCAGTGCCTACCAGGAGATGGGTAAGTATGACGAAGCCATCCGCTACTTCCGCCAGGGGCTGGCTATGTACGACAGCCTGGGCCTGGCTACCAGCAAGGCAACTTCCTTTTACAACCTGGCCGAGACCTACCTGCGCATGAACCGTATGCCGGCAGCAGGGGCACTGGCAGACTCCAGCATACAGCTCTCGGCCCAGCTGGGCTTTGTGGAAATGGAGATGATGGCCTATGAACTGAAAGCGCGTGTGCTGGCCCGGATGGGCGACTTTGACCAAGCCTACGCCCTGCTAGACCGCTACCTGAGCTATAAGGACAGTGTATATAGCCAGCAAAAAGCCATTGCGATGCACAACATGGAGGTGCGGCTGGAAATGGCAAACCAGGAGAACCGCTATTTGCAGCAGGAGGAACGGCTGCGAAACCAGACGTATCTGCTGTACCTATCGGGTGCCGGTATACTTGTGCTGGTGGTGCTGGCGGGCCTCTTCCTGGCCCGGATGCGCTACCGGCGGCGGACGAGCGCCAGCCTGGCCCGCCTGAATGAGTCGCTAAACCAGGTGCTAACCCAGCTAAAAGCCGAGAATGAGCAGAACATGGCCGAGCTGGAGCAGGCACACGACCTGCAGCAGGCCATACTGCCCAAGGTACTACCCAAAGTACAGAACCTGCAGATGGCGATCCACATGGAGACTGCGGCCTTTGTAGGCGGAGACTTCTATGACTTCTATCCGCACGCAGATGGCAGCCTTACCTTTGCCGTAGGCGATGCTACGGGCCATGGGCTGAAGGCGGCCTTTCTGGTTACGGTAGCCAAGAGCCATTTTCAGCAGCATGCCGCCGCAGAGGAGCTGGAAGACATCGTAAAGGCCCTATCCGATGGCATTACCGCGCTCAGCCTGCACGAGATGTACCTGGCCCTATCTGTAGGGCGGCTGAGCAATGGCATCCTGGAACTGTACAGTGCCGCCATGCCCCCTGCCTGGCTGGTGCGCCAGAGCGGCGAGGTGATAGAGCTGGAAGCCCGAGGCACCTTTCTGGGCCTGCCCATCCCCATGCAGTTCAACCCCAGCAAGGTGATGGTGCGGCCCGGAGACCTGCTGGTGGTAATGACGGATGGCTACCCCGACATGATGAATGCCCAGGAGGAGCCCATGGGCTACGACTGCATTCGCAGCCTGCTACCCCAGATAAAGGATAAACCCATAGAAGCGGTGCTAACGGCACTGACTGACATGGCCAAGGACTGGCAGGGGGCGGCCCGGCTGGAAGACGACCTAACGCTGCTGGCCATCCGCATTACCCCGCAGTAGGGCAAAACGGTGGAAGAAGCGGCTGGCCAGCCCGGGGTCGTAGTCTGCCTCTGGCTGAACAACCATGAGGGTGAAGACCCTTTTATTGTGGGTGAATATCCGCAGGTCCATTTTGAACCGCATCAGGTTGTCCATCAGCGCCTGTGCCTCCAGCCCCTGCAGGCCGTAGGCCGAGAAGGGCTTACTGCTTACTAGCTGTGCCTGCCGTGCAGCCAGGTTCTCATTCAGGCGCTTGTTCAGGGCCGAAAAATCCAGCGCGTCCTGGCCCTCAGCAGCCTGGGGTGCGTAGCTAACGGAATAGATGCGCGAGCTGGCCAATTCGGTATAGAGTGCCAGCGTCATCTCCACGCCTTCGTGCGTCCGTTCCATCGTGGTGGCCTGGCCGGGAAAGTAAGCGCGGAAACTATGATCCTGGGGCTCGTAGGCCTCCCAGCCTGCAGCCGTCTCATTCCCCTCCTTCAGGGGGATATAGCCCTTATGGTCGAAGATAAAGGGGACAGGCCGAACCGTGTAGCCCCTGGCACGCAGCAGGGCTATCACACCCCCGGGCCCAGGCAGGTGCGCCGCGCCAATGGCGGCAAAGAGCGAACCCCGCTGGATAAGCGAGTCGATCCGGTGGGTCATCAGGTGGTTTCGCCGCTTCAGCAGCGATTCCAGCAGTCGCTCATCCAGCTGTAGCCCCTGCTGCGGCTGTTGCAGCGTCTCCCCTATCGCTGCCAAGTCCTGCGCCAGGTAGTACCGGTACAATTCGTCCTGGGCCTTGTCCTTTCCGCCTTCCTTCAGGCGCTTCCGCACAAAGGCCATCAGCTGGCGGGCCTGCTGGGCCGTTTCGGCCAGCTGCAGGGCCTGCATCTGCTCCTGTACGCTTTCCAGCCCGTGGGTCTGCAGGCCCCGGCCTCTGGCCAGCTCATACAGATACTGGTCCAGAAAAAGCGGCATATCCCCCTCTATCACCCCATACTGGTCCAGGTACACCATCAGGAAGAAAGGGCGAAAGTGTATTACATCGGGCCCCTTCTCGCCCCAGGCCTGGCGCAGCACGGTGCGCAGGCTGTCGTACTCCCTGGGCGTCAGGTAGTCGGTAAGCTTCTCGCCCTGGGGCAGGTAGGCAATGTGCTGAGCCTGCACCAGGGCCTCTGCGTTCAGCTCCAGCTCGGCTGCAAAGGCATCGCAGCTCAGCAGCGCCTCGCTTACCGTTTTCGAGAAGCCGAATACCTCCTTCTGCTTGCTGTGCATGGTGCCATACAGATACGAGGGGCGGGTAGCCCCCGGGGCCTCTATGCGCCACAGCAGGTGGTTGGTGCTGTCGGGCTCGGCCTGCGCCAGCCCAGGCCGGTAGGGGAAGAACAGCACCCCGGATAGGGTAACGACAAACAAAACCAGGGGGCTCAGGCGGGCGGTTGGGGTAGCTTTCATACACGCGTAGATAGGTGTGCAAGATGCGCCAGGATTCCTGGATGGGCAAGCCACTCATCCCTTCGGCAGCCGAGTACACAGCTGTGGCCCGGGCAACCGCCCATACAGCCGGCACACGGCCAGGCCTTGAAAAAAGGCGGCTAGGCGCCGGTTATGGAAAGCGAAAGGGTGTCGGTGCCAATCTGTCCGGCCGTATTGAAAAGGCGGAAGATGTAGGTGTAGCTACCGGGTAGCTCGGGCATCTCAAACGTGAGGGGCGTATCCAGCTGGGTCTGGGTGGTGTCGGCAAACACGAGGCTGCCCGTAGCCGGGAAGCGTACCAAGGGCTGACTGGTGGCGCCCCCGTCGGTAGAGCGGGCAACCTCCAGATGCGAGAGCCGCAGGCTGCTGATGGGCAGCCCGATCACCCGGAAATACACACTGTCGGTTACGTCCAGGCTATCTATCGTACTGTCTCGGTTCAGTATAGTATACTCGGCCCCGGGGTTGGCCAGCGGGCTAGCCAGGGTTACCAGCGGGCCCAGATCCTGAAAGGTAGGGGCGGGCGGCGGACCTTGAGGCTTAAATTCGTCGCGGGTGCAGGCGGTGAAGGCAAGCAGGAAGAGAAATGAATACCAAAATTTCATGATCTGTCTAAAATATATAGATTTTTTTATTTTTTTCTTCTTCTACCGTTAAGGAAGATGACAAAAGAACTAATAATACACATTAAAGCCAAATACCGCATCTCCGCCGCCATACGTGATTATTAGCTTTCACAAGTATTCCCGCCAACCCTGCAAGCCGAGCACGCTAGTATTCTATAGAAAGATGTACGAAATCAGAATAGACAGGCATAGACGAGTATCCTATTTCAAGCTTTCCGTAAATGTCGCCGGACTTAAATACGTAAGTAGCAGCTCCTCTGGTTTGATTTCGCTTTACACCAGAGTTAAAAAGGTGGACGATCTCCTCTCGACTTTTATCTCAAAAAACTTCAAAAGACTTCCTGGTTCTTCTGTCAAGTCATCTTGAATAAAAACCTCGACAAATATAGTTTCGTTAGCACCCGCTGTATTAACGCTGTAAGTACTTCCAACTTTAGCCAGATTGGGAGAAGCCACAACCGGAGTCCCCCCTAGCGCCCCACCCACCCCAGCAACCAGGTCTGGATCGGCAAAACCCACGAAGTCTATAAACCCCTTGTTTTGCTCGTAATCATACATGCTGTAGGTAGTTCCCGTTTGCACATCAAAACTTGAGGTTAGCATAAAATCAGCTGAGATATTATCAGGATATGTCCGGTTACCCATATTCATAAATTTATTGATCCTGGTGAGCAGCGGCGTATACTGCAGCGTATCCGTACAGCCCTCCGCATCCCGGATCACGATCTGCAGGGTGCCGCCGGTGGCGAACACATAGCTGCGGGTGGTGTCGTAGTCGCCCTGCGCTACACCCTGGAAGAGGTAGCGGTACGTGTAGGGGGCTACCCCACCCTCGGCAGAGTCTAGCCGCAGGGTTTTGCTGGCCCTGTTAAAGCTAAATACGACCGAAAACTGCTTGCCGGCGCAGCTGGGGCTGCCGCCGCCGGAGCTATTTAGGGTTACGCGCA